>JALHTN010000268.1 GCA_022865865.1 Anaerolineales bacterium | reverse complement strand
CACCCCACGTACAAATAGGATGAAGGGGATGAAGCACACCAGGCCCATCACAAATACTACCAGGACATCGGTAAGCAAAAATTGAGCGGGTGTTATCAACGGCTGAAGGATCAATACAAAGATCAATCCGGTGAACAACATGCTGGCCTGGTAGAGCAATCCTAAACCTGTCACGTAACCCAAGGCTTTCCGCTGCCAGAGCATTATTCCACCAATCACCCAGGCTGGAGCGATCAGGAAGTCAGCCGCATTAAGTGCAATTTCAGCTGCTGTAAGCGGCGTTTGGCTGAGGATAGCATTGAACATAACCATGCCTGCCCGAATAAAGAAAAGTACAGCCAAACCTGCCAGGATAACCCCGCTGGCCCTCTCGGGTACTGCTCCGCCGAGTTGATCTTGCACCCTCTTCCCATCGATACACGCCACCAGTCCGATCATGGTATACGCGCTCAAAGAAACCAGCGTTAGATCCAACAGGAAAGCAGCGTTAAGAGGCATGCTGAGCAGGTAAACGACGTAAGTGTAAAACACATAGAATAGCGCGCCCGGCCAGAAAAGCAGACCAATCAGCTTGCCACGGTGTGCTAACCACAGCGAACCAAGCAGAATTGGCACTCCAATGATGAGATTGACCACGTCATTGGGAATGAATGCCTCCTGCAGCCCTTCCTGCGAGTAGATTATGGTCGGGTATAGGATACCTACGACAGACGCAATAATCATGAGCAGAGCGATCACGAGCGAGCTGGCATATAACAACCTGAGATCACAATTTACGGGTAGATTGGTTGTATCCAGATTCTTATTGTCCATATAATGACTCTTCCTAGATCGAAAACTGATGTGCTTATTAATTTACCATCCGTCCTGATCTAATTCAACGATAATTATAGTATCTCTTTTTGACTATCCCATGTCAATATCTATTGGGAATTCACTGGATGCGATACCTTAATCGATTGGATCAATCAAAAATATTGGGGTTATATGATTTATTTATCCACACCAGAATGCTTCCGCGAATTGCCCCCTCTATTAAAATAAAAAAGGGGCTGTTCCAAAAGGTTGTCACCCTTGAGCGAAGCCCTGTCCCTGGTCGGACAGACCGGGGGGAAGGGTCTCATCGACTATTTCTGAGATCCTTCACATTGTTCAGGATGACATTTCTATGGTTTTTAGACAGCTCCCGATTTTGATTATTGCTGCAGCTCCATCCCAATCACCTGGCTGGCACCGGGCAAGAACATTAGGAAGAAGATAGCCTCCATTTCTTGAGCGGAATAAGGTCTGCCTGCTTCCAACCACCATTTAATCATACCCAACATCGCACCTGCAAAATAATTTCCAAACAGCTCCACCGGAAACTCGAGGGTCATTTTCTCGCTTTCATCTCCCATTTTCCGATGGAAAAATTCTTCGACAGCCCTGGTCATCATGGTTTGTAGTCGTTGCGACGCCTGATCAACACCTTCACCATGCAGCACGATCCGGTATAGTTCTTCGTTCTCTGCTGCGTGCTGAAAAATCATACAAATTGGACGTTCAGGGTGGTCTTCAGCCGGCAGTACTTCTCCTTGTTGACTCCAATAGGAGAGCGGTATTTGGGATAGCTGTCCGACTAGCTGATCCAGCAGTTCATCAAACTGCTCTAAAAGCAGGTCTTGCTTGGCGCTGTAATGCAGGTAGAAGGTTGTCCTACCAATGTCAGCTTTCTCGGTCAATTCTTCGATCGTGACCTGCTCGTAGCCTTTTTCCTCCATTAATACCTGCATGGCTTCCCGCAGCGCGCGCCGAGTTTTCCGTACTCTGCGGTCTACTTTCTCCTGTTCCTTAACAGCGCTCATCTTCACTCCTCGATGCTCCAACAAATAATTGTTGAATCACAATAATAGCTATCGAATCATTATTTTCTTAAACCCTTTCCAGGGTATGTAGTTCCGGATCAGTTCTCACTAGGGCCGATTCCAATAGATTAGGCTTGTACTTGCTTACAAGGTTGTAGGTCAGAAACGCTATTTTCTTCTGGCCGTTTTGGGTTGACAAAAAACCCTTATTCGCTTATAATCACGAACGTTGTCTATTATAACACAATGTTTATAAATTAACTATGTTGGATATCGGACACTGTCTTATTGTTCCACCCTTATTTATTGTAACCGATTTCAATACAGGTATGGTTAGAAGATGCTTAACAATTTCGTCAAGTCAAATGGTCGCTCGGGCGGACATTCAGAAGAGCGCCAATCAGGTGAACACAATTTTGACCAACCTTTGATCAGCCTATCAAACCTGGTTAAAACCTATAAATCCACAAGCGGCGATCTGAATGCCTTAAATGGCATTGATTTGGCCATTAACCCCGGGGAATTTGTCGCCATCAGCGGGAAATCCGGTGCAGGGAAAACAACCTTGATCAATATGATCACCGGTGTTGACCGCATCACTTCTGGAGAAGTTTGGGTTTCAGACTTACCACTCCACCTGAAGCGGGAGAACCAGCTGGCACAATGGCGCGGCCGTAATTTGGGAATTATCTACCAGTCCTTTCACCTGATGCCGAGCCTTTCCCTCCTGGATAACATTCTCCTGCCGATCGATTTCTGTGGTCTCTACCGCAATGGCGCCAGCAAACGCAGGGCGATGGAATTGCTCACCCAGGTCGATCTGCAGGACCATGCCTATAAACCCCCGTCCGCTATCTCTGGCGGACAGCAGCAGCGAGTTGCAATCGCCCGAGCTTTAGCCAACGATCCCCCCATTATCGTTGCGGATGAACCAACTGGGCGTCTCGACAGCGTGACCGCAGACTCCATTTTCCAGATCTTCCTGGATTTATCTGCACGAGGGAAGACGATTTTAATGGTCACGCATGACCGGGGTCTTGCCCAACGAGCTTCTCGAACAGTCGAGATCGCAGATGGGGTGATAATTGCGGATGAGACTTTAAAGAATGAGCGATTAAATTGATATGACTGATCAAACATGTATTGAAATGAGTGCTGCAGCAGTGGCGCGCGGGAATAATAGTACCCCACTGATCGAAATGCGCGACATCGTTAAGATCTTTAAGACCGGAGCCGGTGATTTCACTGCCTTAAATGGTGTCAATGTTTGTTTCTTTGAAGGTGAATTTGTCAGTGTCGTCGGTAAATCAGGTAGCGGAAAATCCACTCTGGTGAATATGCTTACCGGTATCGACCACCCAACCTCAGGCAGCGTACAGGTTGGTGAACATTTTATTCACCAGCTCAGCGAAGGACAAATGTCCACCTGGCGAGGCAGCAATCTGGGCATCATTTTTCAATTCTTCCAGCTGCTACCTATGCTTTCAATTCTTGAGAATATCATGCTGCCGATGGATTTTGCCAAGGTGATTCCATTTCAAGACCGTGAAGACCGTGCCATGCACCTCCTTGAGCTGGTCGGGCTCCAGGATTATGCTCATGATCTGCCTGCCGAGGTCTCCGGTGGACAGCAGCAGTCAGCTGCGATCGCCCGCGCTCTTGCCAACGATCCACCCCTGATTATCGCTGATGAGCCGACTGGCAACCTGGATTCTCGCTCTGCGGATACAGTTTTCGAAATCTTTGATGACCTGGCCCAACAAGGCAAGACCATTATTATGGTCACCCACGACCGCAGCCTGGCTGAGCGCACCAACCGCATGATGCTGCTCAGCGATGGTGAGCTGGTCAATAACTGGATCGCCAATGCATTCCCAGCGCTGCCTCACTCCCGCCTGCTCTGGTTAACCCATCTCATGGAACGCCAGACCTTCGAACAAGGTCAGCCAATCCCGCTGCCGGATAAATCCCCGGTGGCTTTATATTTGTTCACTTCAGGCCCAGTGGAATTCGTCACCCGAAACGGTTTCTTCGGCAAACATAAAGTCCGTCTTGACCAGGGGGAATATCTCTCCCTGCCAGACGTTCAGAATTTCAGTCCCGATGTACTTGGATTGCGCAGCGTCAATGATGAAAAAATCGAGACCTTGGTACTCCACCAGGACGCATTCCAAAATTGGATGTCCGAAGACCAAAAAGATCAGAACATTCTCTCTTCTGCAGCCTTAAACCGCCTTTCTTCCTGGCGCTCTAACGGCAGGACCTTCAGGTAACCGGTGATGCGACCTCGCTGGCAGAAAGTCCTTTCCGATTTACGCGGCAATCTCGGTCGTACCGTATTGGTGATCGCTTCCATCGCGGTCGGTTTATTCGCCTTTGGTGTGATCGCTACCTTATATTTCGTCATCCGCGAGGATATGCGTGATGGCTATGTAGCCGTCCAGCCAGCGAATATTCGCCTGCGCACCTCCTTAATTGATGATGAAATGATCGCTTCGATTAGCGAGCTCCCTGGGGTCGCAAATACCCAGGGTGCACGTTTGCTCAATCTGAGGATGCAAACCGCCGCGGATCAGTGGACCACCATCGAACTGCATTCTCAGCCAGATTTCGCCACTTCTCCCATTAACCAGCTCACTCTCACGGAAGGAAGTCTTGACATATCCAAAGGTCAGATCCTGATCGAACGCTATAAACTGGACGATACCGGTGCTGAGTTAGGTGATCTGGTGGTGATCGAGAAGCCAGATGGGCAACTGCGCACCCTTGAAGTTGCTGGTGTGGTCAGTGATCAGACCAATGGTGCCTTCTCTGGTGCAGGTGGCTTCTTCCTGTCCCCGGTTCAGGGCTACGTCAGCCCGGATACACTGAATTGGTTGGGGCTTCCCCTCCCTGATTGGTATGACACCCTTTACCTGACCGTCAGTGGAGATGGCACGGATGAGGATCACATCCAATCTATTGCCGATCAGGTCAGCCAGGAACTTGAGGATCGAGATGTCACTGTAAACAGCGTGGCAACTCGACGTTCAGATGATCATCCCAACAGCCCATATGTCAATGCTATTTCGGGAGTGCTATTACTGCTCGGTATCTTCATCGTCTTTCTCAGTGCTTTCCTGATCACAAACACATTGCAGGCTTTGCTCCAGCAGCAAGTGGAGCAGATCGGCATCATGAAAACGGTTGGGGCTCGACGGACTCAGATCACCGCCATTTACATGATGCTCATCCTGGCATTTGGAATTTTGGCACTCCTGCTGGCTGTACCCCTCACCAGCTGGGTATCCTTCCAGCTGATGGGTTTTCTGGTCCTGCAGCTCAATTTCGACCTGCTGGGTTTCCGGATCGTACCGGTTGTTCTAATTCTCCAGGCGCTGATCGCAGTACTTGTTCCCCAGGTAGCAGCATTTATTCCCATCTGGCGTGGCTCGCGGCTTTCTGTCCAGGAAGCTTTAAGCGGTGTCCGCCAGGGCAGCACGAAAGTGCGCAAATCTGGCAGCCGCGGGCTGGTTCGTTTCAAGCTGCTTTCAAGACCATTGCTGATATCGCTGCGCAACACTTTCCGCAGTAAAGGTCGTATGGTGCTGACCCTGATCACTTTATCTCTCGGAGGAGCCCTTTTCATCTCCACCTTCAATGTGCAGCTCTCCATGGCAAATTATATCGACCAGATCAGCCAATATTTCATTGGTGATTTGAACGTAACTATGGCATTTCCATACCGGGTGAAGAAAATTGAAACGCTGCTCTCCCCCCTCGACGAGATTACACACGTCGAAGGCTGGATGACTGCTCGCAGCGAGCTGATCCGTCCAGATGGATCCACAGCTGATTCAGTGCAGCTGCTCGCTCCTCCCGGCGGTAGTCAGCTGGTCAACCCAAAATTGCTCTCGGGGCGCTGGCTCCAGCCAGGCGACCAGAACGCGATCGTGCTCAATGAGCTTTTCCTTTCAAAATTCCCCGAATTGCAAACTGGCGACACACTGCGGCTGCAGGTTAATGGTGATGAGACAGAATGGATTGTAGTCGGTTTCTACCAATTTGCTGGACGCAGTGCGGGATACATGGCATACACGAATGCAGAGTATCTCTCAGCGTTAGTCGGTATGCCTGGACAGGCTGTCCTGTTCCGTATGGTTGCGGCCGATCCCAATTTGACGATTAGCGAGCAAGAAGCCCTTGGGATCAAAGTTCAAAATCTGCTTGAGGCGCGCGGCATCCAAATTGCTGAAGTGGAGGCCGGTCTTTCTGTTAGCCAGACCGCTGCTGATGGCTTTTCTATCCTGACTGCCTTCTTGCTCTTCATGGCTGTTCTGGCTGCTGTTGTTGGTAGCATCGGGCTCGCCGGGACGATGAGCATCAATGTCATGGAACGCACCCGTGAAATCGGTATCATGCGCGCGATTGGTTCCTCCAACGGGATATTGATGATGATGGTGATCATCGAAGGATACCTGATCGGTATCATTAGCTGGGCGCTGGGATCCCTGCTGGCGTTCCCCATCACTAATCTGATGTCTAATGCCATCAGCGTTGCCCTGTTCGAGGCTTCAACTTCTATAACATACACCGCCACCGGATTCTTGATCTGGTTCGTGGTTGTCTCTTTGCTATCCATTGGGGCCAGTGTACTTCCGGCTCGTAAAGCGGCTAACCTCACCATCCGCGAGGTACTGGCATATGAATAGTTCGCTATTTGAATTTACTTTTTATCTAAAATTTTCACCCCAATCGGGAGGTTTTACCAAAAAAGAACATGAAAGTTAAGTTGATAGTTTTATCTGTGCTTCTCAGCGGTATAGTGCTTGCCGCATGTAGTGCAATTCCCACAACAGAAAATGAACCTGAAAACACAGAGCTGCCGGTTGTTATTGCCGATTCCCGGATTGTCGCTGATGGGATGCTCGTGCCCCAGGATTTTGTCGATCTGGCTTTCGCCGCAGGTGGCGAAGTAGCCGAAGTGCTTATAGAAGAAGGCGACAACGTCAGCGCCGGTGAAGTGCTGGCTCGCTTGAGCGGTCGTGAGCGACTCGAATCAAGTGTCGCTGGCGCTCAATTGGAACTTCAAGCCGCCGAGAGTGAACTGCTCTCCGCTCAAATCGCACGGCGTGCCCTTGATGATGATCTTTCCATCATCCAAACCCAAGCTCTCGATGCTGTCACCCAGGCTAGAGCCGCAGTCCGCACAGCCGAACGCAGAGTGCGCAGCTGGAGCAATTCGGCTGACCAGGCCGATATCGATGAAGCCAAAGCTACTCTCATTCTGGTCGAGGATGCACTCGAGAAAGCTCAGGATGCCTATGAACCGTACGCTGATAAAGCCGAAACCAACCTGGTCAGGGCAACCCGACTGGCAAAACTCGCCACAACTCAACAACGTTACGATGACGCCGTCCGCCGGCTGAACAATCTACAGGGTATCACGGGAGATGATTTCGACCTTGACCAGGCAGATTCTGATCTTCTGGTTGCCCAATCCCGCCTCGAACAGGCTGAATCAGATCTAGAAATGTTCCTGGCTGGACCTGATCCCGATCTGGTCACATTAGCTGGCAGCCACATTGCTACTGCTGAATCCCGGGTCGCGGCTGCAGAAGGCTCTCTCCTGGCTGCTGAATCAGCATTGTCCGATCTTGACTTAGCTGCAACAATCGATGGGGTCGTCGTCGAGCTCAATCTCACTCCAGGTGAGCAGGTATCCCCAGGCAGACCTGTCGTCACCCTGGCAGATTTTTCCCAATGGTAT
>JALHTN010000267.1 GCA_022865865.1 Anaerolineales bacterium | reverse complement strand
GAAATTGGAAAGGAAGCCATATTCAAAGAAGCGGGTTATTCACCTGTTCGATTTAGTTTTTCAATGGTGCGTCCGCTTTCTGATCCAGTCGAAATTACCCCCATGCCGGCAGGTCTGGAGATTCGCAAAGTGCAGCCCGACCAATACCGTCAATTGTGGGAAGCGGATCAGGAAGCGTTCCAGGATCATTGGGGATTTGTAGAAGGTACCGAGCAGGATTATCAGCGCTGGTTGAAGGATCCGCTGAATGATCCAAATCTATGGAGAGTGGCCTGGGATGGAGACCAGGTTGCTGGGATGGTGCTGAATTTCTTGAATGAGAAGGAAAATGAGGAGTACGATCGACTGCGCGGCTGGACGGAAAACATTAGTGTTCGCAGACCTTGGCGGCGACGTGGGTTGGCGCGCGCTTTGCTGACCCGCAGCCTGCAAATGTTCAAGGATATGGACATGGACCATGCTGCCCTGGGTGTCGACACACAGAATCCGACCGGAGCACTGAATCTCTATGAGAGTGTTGGCTTTCGAGAAGAGAAAAGATATACTGTCTATTGGAAGAAATTCTAACCGATTGGAATATATCCAGGCTTTGGTTTACAATCAAGCAGCACAGCGTACCCACCAATCCAGGAGGTGGTATGGTTATTCGAGCGGTTATTTTTGACATGGGAGGGGTGTTGGTGCGCACTGAAAATCGAAAGCCGCGCACTCAGCTCGCTGCTCGCTTGGGATTGACTTACGATGAACTTAGCGTTCTGATCTTCGATAGTCAGAGCGCTGTTCGGGCGACAAAAGGTGAGATCACTGCCCAAGAGCATTGGAACGCGGTCCAGGATTCCCTGGGGTTGTCTGATGATGATTTCAAACAAGTGCCATTAGAATTTTGGGCCGGAGACGCCCTGGATGAAAAGCTGGTAAGTTTTCTGCGTGCTCTACGCCCGATATATAAAACCGCTTTGTTGAGTAATGCTTGGGATGATCTGCGCCAGATGATTGAAGAGACTTGGAAGATCGAGGATGCATTTGATCAGCTGGTCATTTCTGCAGAGGTCGGTTTGGTAAAACCTGACCAGCTGATTTACCAAATGGCTGTTGAGAAGGTAAATGTAGAGCCATCGCAAGCAGTTTTCGTGGATGATTTCCTTCACAATGTTGATGGCGCCAAAGCAGCCGGGCTGCACGCGATCTATTTTCGATCACCAGATCAAGCCCTGAAGGATATACAGCAGCTGCTCGATGGCGAGTAATACTTGGTTAAGGAAAAATTTCAGATTGTCAATCAGGCGATAAAGATTCGCCCGTTTTTTCTTGTTAACTAGAGTTGGAGGTTATCTCGTAATGGATCTCAATTACTTATCTCTGGCGGAGGCCTCGGATTTAATCGCTAAACGAGAGATCTCATCAGAAGATCTTGTCCAAGCACACCTTGATCGCATAGCTCAATTGGAACCAAAATTAAATTGTTTTATCACGCTAACCCCAGAAAAAGCTCTCCTACGAGCTCGTGAAGCAGATTCAGAGATTCAGAGTGGTGTTTACCGGGGTTGGCTGCATGGTATTCCAATCGCATTCAAAGATCTGTATGAAACTCGCGGTACCCTCACCACAGCCGGATCTTTGTTCTTTAAGGATTGGGTGCCCAAGGAAAACGCGGCTGTTGTTGAACGGCTGAATGCTGCCGGAGCAGTCAATCTTGGTAAATTGAATCTGCATGAAATTGCTTTGGGGGTAACCAACAACAATCCCCACTTTGGCGCCTGCCATAATCCCTGGGATCTTGAGCGTACTCCGGGTGGTTCGTCTGGTGGTAGTGGCGCAGCACTGGCGGCAGGGCTTTGCATAGGCTCTTTGGGCAGTGATACAGGAGGCTCGATCCGCATTCCTTCCGCCTTGAGCGGCGTAGTTGGATTGAAGCCTACTTATGGACGGATAAGCCTGCGGGGGGTGGTTCCCTTGAGTTGGAATCTTGATCATCCTGGTCCGATGGCGCGCCGCACAAGAGATGTGGCTTTGCTGCTGCAGGCGATCGCTGGATACGATCCTCAAGACCCGGGTTCAGCGGATATGGGCGTACCCGATTATCTGGCGCAATTAATGGGCGGCGTTCGGGGTTGGCGCATTGCGCTGGCTGAAGACGCTTTTTTCAACCAGGGGGATGCGCAGGTTTTGGCTGCCGTACGAGATGCGGCTGGTGTATTCGCAGGTTTGGGTGCCAAGATCGAACCGGTTGAATTCCAGGGTGCGCACGAATCAGCCAAGAAAAACGGGCTCATGGTTACCAGTGATGCGGCAGCATTTCACCAGGATCGCCTTAAAGAGCAGCCCGAAAATTTTGGCACAGATGTTCGCGAAAGGCTGGAGATGGGAGCGGCATATACGTCCAGCGAGTACAGCCTTGCGCGCAGAAATCAGGCGCTCATGCGACGTAAATTCGAGCAATTTTTCAGCGAATACGATTTACTGCTCACCGCGACCACACCCATAGCTGCGCCACTCCTGGTTGGTCCAGACGCAGTTCAGCAAGCTGGCACCTTAACCCGCTTCACCGCACCTTTTAATTTCACCGGTTTGCCTGCAATCTCGCTGCCCTGCGGTTTTACCGATCGGGGCTTGCCGATAGGCCTGCAAATTATCACCCGCCCCTGGGGTGAGGCTGCTTTGATGCGCGCGGCCCAGGCATATGAAAGTGTCAGCGAGTGGCACCTGCGGCGACCAGAATTATAAGCAGGGTTCTACTAGACATGCAGGTTGAAGTTTCCGCGGCATCCCATCAAGAAAACAGCATTCTGAGTAATTTATGGCAGTACTACCTGTACGAGTTCAGTCAGATATCCGATATTGAACTGGATGGTACTGGATTGTTCAGCTACCTCTACCTGGATCATTACTGGACTGAACCAGATCACTTTCCTTTCCTAGTGAGGGTTCATGGGGAATCGGCTGGATTCGCTCTGCTGAGGAGAGGCACTTATTTTCCACAACAGCTGGATAGTGATCGATCCGGAATGATGATCGCTGAAATTTTTGTGATGAAAGGATACTGCCGCCAGGGTGTGGGTACCCAGGTCGCCTTAGATTAATTTTTTCGTTTTCCGGGGCGCTGGGAAATCGCTCAAGAACCCAGAAATCAAACCGGGCAAGTTTTTTGGCGAAAATTGATCAGTGAATACTGTGGAGGAGAATTCACAGAGTTCGTTTTGGATAACGCCGGTTGGCGTGGACCGGTTCAGGTTTTTGAGAACTCCGCCTTAGCAGCGCAGTAATGTCATATTCCATCGCGCCCTTGCCATATTCCTGGCGGATATCCCCCGCTGGGGATTCTTTTAAACCCCTCTTGGAAGGTTTCAGTATTGCTTAATTGTGATTGTCTGTTCCCTTGGTGAATGGCTTTTACACATAACCTAGTTGTACCTGAGCAGACGCAGGGCATTAAGAGCTACGAGGAGTGTGCTGCCCTCATGGATGACAATCGTAACCCCGAGTCCTGCTAACCCAAATAGGGCCGCGATCATCAACACCATAATCACACCCAGCGCGATGGCTAAATTTTGTAAAATCAATCTGCGGGTAGCCCTGCCCAATCCAACAGAAAAAGGTAATTTCGTCAGATCATCAGCCATTAGAACCACATCTGCTGTTTCAAGAGCAACGTCTGTGCTGGCTCCACCTAAAGCGATCCCAACAGTAGCCTGGGCTAACGCCGGGGCGTCGTTGACACCGTCGCCGACCATGCCAGTTTCTTGGTAAAGGTCAACCAAAGATCGAATGGCTGTGACCTTATCCTCTGGCATCAGCTCGGCGCGAATTTCATCCACCCCAACTTGGTCGGCGATATAAGCGGCTGCTTGCTGATTATCCCCCGTCAGCATCACCGTATGTTTGATTCCCATGTTGGATAACGCATTAATTGTGGATCGAATATCTGGGCGCAGAGTATCTGAAACCGCTAGCAGACCAAGTAATTTATTACCCATGCTGACTGCCATGGTAGTTTTTCCTTGCTCAGCAAGGGATTTATCATGGGCAAGGATCTTTGGATCTATCTGCATGTTGGTCTGGTTGAGCATGCGGGTACTGCCGATCCACACAGGTTGTTCCTGATATTCCGCGCGCATCCCACTTCCCGTAAGCGCTTCCACTTTACTGACCTCGGGAAGTGCTATATGGTCGTTTTTCGCTGCCTGGACAATGGCTTTGGCAATTGGGTGTGCTGAGCGCAGCTCGATGGCCGCTGCCAGGGCGAGCAGTTCTGTTTCATTGACTGAATCTGTCGAGAGAATATCTGTCAGCTGCAGCTTGCCTTTGGTGATCGTACCGGTCTTATCGAAGGCCATGGCTTTTAACCGCCCAAGATTTTCCAGGTATACGCCTCCCTTGACCAGGACACCATTGCGGGCAGCTTGAGCAACACCAGCCATGATCGCAGCTGGAGTGCCCAATGCCAGTGCACAGGGT
>JALHTN010000266.1 GCA_022865865.1 Anaerolineales bacterium | reverse complement strand
CACGGATTCGTTATTTACCAGGATTTCTAATTTCACCAAATCATCAGCCCTATACTCAATGAAATGGTAATCGAGGGATGCATAACCTCGAGTTCTTGATTTTAGCTGGTCAAAAAAATCTACAATCATTTCAGAGAGAGGAATTTCGTAAATTAATTGAACCCGGTTAGAGGTGGGATAATCCTGCTCGATAAAAATTCCTCTACGCTTCTTCACTAATTCCATCACAGTTCCATAAAATTCTGTTGGCGTGAAGATTTCGATCTTCATCCAGGGTTCCCGTATTTCAGATAGGTCTCCTTCTTCGGGCAGCTCAGCAGGAGAAGCAATCCGATCTACCTCCCCAGTTCTCAATACCACCTCGTATTCAACCGATGGAGCAGTAACCAATATATCCAGATCATATTCTCGTTCGAGTCGTTCTTGGATAATTTCCATATGGAACATACCCAAGAATCCGCATCGGAAACCAAAATTTAATGCTTGGGAGGTTTCGGGTTGGTAAACCAATGAGGCATCATTGAGCTGTAATTTCTCTAGTGCATCCTTCAGATCGCTGTAATCTTCACCTTCCACAGGAAAGATACCGGCAAAAACCATTGGTTTTATTTGTTGATAGCCAGGTAAAGACTCAGGAGATTGAAACGCAATTGATGTCAAGGTATCTCCCACCCGGCATTCTCTGACAGTCTTTAAACCCGTGGCAACGTACCCAACTTCCCCTGCAGTTAAAACGCTCATTTCCTTTAGTTCAGGGACGAATATACCTGCTTCAACCGGTTTAAACTGGGATTCACTAGCCATCAGCAGCAGAGTATCATTTTTTGTTATTTGTCCATCAATCAGACGTATATACGCAACGACCCCTTTATATGAGTCGTAATGGGAATCAAAAATCAAAGCGCGCAAGGGGGCATTTGCATCACCCGCTGGTGGAGGCACATTTTTAATCACTGATTCTAAAACACCATCAATATTCAGGCCCTCTTTTGCAGAAATCCTTAGAATCTGGTCCGATGGTGTACCCAGCAGATTCTGAATATCCTCAGCGATCTCATCCGGACGCGCGGAGGGTAGATCTATCTTGTTGATCACAGGGATAATTTCCAAATTGGCGTCTAAGGCTAGATATAAATTCGCGAGAGTTTGGGCCTCAACTCCCTGGCTCGCATCCACCACCAGAATCGCACCCTCACAGGCGGCCAGGGCACGCGACACTTCATATCCAAAATCAACATGTCCAGGGGTATCAATCAGATTCAACTGATAAGTATCACCATCCTGGGCAGAATACATCATGCGAACCGCAGATGCCTTGATTGTGACCCCTTTTTCTCGCTCCAGGTCCATGCTGTCAAGCACCTGAGCCATCATATCCCGATCAGAGATCGTGTCTGTAAGCTGCAACAAACGATCGGCCAGGGTTGATTTCCCGTGATCGATATGAGCGATAATGCAAAAATTTCGAATATGATCAGTCATTGACGCGCTGAAGTATACACGATTTTAAACAGAATTTTGTTTTGATACATTTCTCTCAGGATTACTCGACCATGAACAATGGCTCAATCATCTTCTGCACGTTAATCGTGCTTTGCCATGGGAGCTGAAGCCAGGCTAAAAACTCCACATTCCCTTTTGGTCCTAATAATGGTGACCTCACCAAACCTGCGATTTGATATTTGTTTTCCTGTGCAAATTCCAGTACCTCATGTAAGACCTGTTGATGCACTTCCGGATCCCGGATGACACCTTTGCCTCGAGATGATACCGCTCTGCCAGCTTCAAATTGTGGTTTGATCAAAAGGATAACCTGACTACGCTGTTCTCGAAACCAGCCTTTAACAACCGGCAGCAATACCTTCGACGAGATAAATGAAGCATCTATGGTGACTAAATCAACACCTTCTGGTAATCGTTCAAGGTAGCGGGCATTCACTCCTTCCATAACCACTACTTTATTATTTTGGCGCAGTTTCCAATGCAATATCCCCTTCCCAACATCAATCGAATAAACTTTACAAACTCCATGTTTGATCAGGCAATCTGTGAAACCTCCCGTGGACGCCCCCACATCAGCACAAACCAATCCACCAACCTCAATGCCAAACTTTTCCAATGCTGCCTGTAATTTCTCCCCACCCCGGGATACATAATCCGGACCAGGATCAATTTCTATTTCAGCATCTGCTTGAAATGAAACTGAGGGTTTCTGAACTACCTGTCCATTCACCCTCACCTGTCCTGCCATAACCAAGCGCTGCGCTTGCGCGAGGCTTTCTATCAAACCTTTTTCAACCATCAGGATATCTATACGCATCTTCTTCATTTCGATAATCTCAATGGCATCTGCGCAAATATATTTTCAGGAAAACCTATTCCAGGATGCATCCAAAAAATTAACCATTCAACGGACCGTTTGGAGATTAAAATCATCAAAACCAGCTGGATATATCCAGCTGGTATTGTGGATATAGCTATGTGATTTCAACCGGTAAAAATCTGATCAGTTTTTGCAGCGCTTATGAAATCGTTGAGGTGCAATCCAT
>JALHTN010000265.1 GCA_022865865.1 Anaerolineales bacterium | reverse complement strand
GTCACCAGTGTCAATTCCAGGGTCCATGGCATGGACAGTCAACCCAGCGTACTTTTCACCATGACGCAATGCCCAGAAAACCGGGTGCTTTCCCCGGTATTCCGGCAGCAGTGACGCATGGAAATTTGCTGCCAATAAACGCGGCGCAGCAAGGGCCTTCTCACCCAGGATCAACGCATAGCCAGCTGCGATGAACAAATCTGGCTTCAGGATTTCTAAGGTGTCAATAAAATCAGGTGAGTTAGGGTTTGCTGGCTCGAATGTTTGGAAACTACGTTCGCGCGCTTCGACCACGAAATCCGGTAGACCGGCAGCCAGAGGATTTGTTGTATTTTTCTTGGCTGCAGGCACATTAACCACACCAACCAATTCGCAAGGCACAGCTAATAGTGCCGCGAAGTGACGAGCTGAGAAGGTGCTAACCGAGTTACCAAAAAATACGACTCGAACTGCCATGGGTTACGACCAGCGTTGTGCGCCTTCTGGGAATGAGATCGCTTTGAATGCCGCGGCGCGTTCTTCTAACGGTTGCTCAACAGCCATGCGCTCGATAGCAGAGCCAAGCTGCACACCATGGCAATCGGTATGGGTGACCATGTATTGGGCTGTGTCCGGACCAGAGAGCGCCGCGCCATGAGCCAGCAAGATCACATCTGGTTTCTGGCTGCGGGCAAAATCATAATGTTCCTGGGATAACTCGGCCATCTCCTCGATACCACGCCCCTCACCATAGCCGGTGGATCCTCCGCGGGTGATGCCCGCGTGGAAAATGTAAATATCGGGTGGTGCTTCGGCAAATAATCTTCTGGCATCTTCCATATTGAAAGCGTAACCGATGGTTAACAAATCCAGATCGCGAGCGATGTTGATCATGCTCAGCTCGTGTTCGTACCCCAATCCGGTCGCTTCCAGTGTCTGTCGAAATTCACCGTCAAACCAGGCAACGGTTGGAAAATTATGTACCCCGGAGTAGCCAATGTGTTTCAAATCCTCCAGATATATACGCATATCGCGTAAAGGATCGACTCCCGCCACCCCTGCAATCACTGGAACTTCCTTAACCTGTGGAAGCACCTCACGTTTACCCATGTTGTAGATTAACTCGTTGTTATCCATTATGGGAAGCATCCCGGCCAGCGAGCCATAGCCCTGCATTCTAAAATAACCGGTGTTGTATACGCCGAGAATATCTATGCCTCCCCGCTCAATAAACTTGGCAGCGATGCCATTTCCGGCTCCGGTCATGACAAGTGGTTGGCCGGCTTTAATTGTTGTCCACAACCGGTTAATAAATTCCTGGCGCGAATATCTTTTTGCCATTGTGGCTCTCCTTACAATATGAATCAATTATTTTGATCGTGCTTTTCCATCAGCTCGATAAGCAAATTCGCAGCTTCTGTGGCAAAGGCGGGATCATCAATATGCGTATCCCGTTCAATTACTTTGAAATTTTTTGGCAAATTCGCTTTTAGGGCATCGACGAAAGCTTGATCAGCCCCTGGGTCATAGAAGCCTTCACCTTCAACCGCATAGCTATCATAGCCAGCTGTCGGGATGATAAAAATCGCCTCATCGCGGGTGTGTTTAAGGCGTTTAGCAATCTCTTCGCCAACGCGTGCCATTTCCTCGCCATTGAGCCGAACATCCGTGATCTGCGGGCTGTGCCGGATCAAAGTGCGGGTGTTGAATGGCGGCGGCACGGTTTCGGGTTCATTGAAGACCAGCACCTCAATCGCTCCAGGGGCCAGCACTTGTGGGAGCCCTAATCTTCCTGCGGTTGTCAGCCTTTTATCACCGCCGGCGAGCAAAGCATCGAACATTTCATTAGAGACTTCGATTGTCGAATAATCGAGCACCGCACCGATTACACCTTCTTCCATCAACTGTTCCATTGCTCGTCCACCTGTCCCAACCGCATGGAACACAATCGTTTCATACCCCGCGG
>JALHTN010000264.1 GCA_022865865.1 Anaerolineales bacterium | reverse complement strand
AGTAATTCGTCTAGACGATCAACTGACGATCACCTGAATCGGGTGGAATTTACGTGGATTTTTCAACCCTGCGAGGATTTCCTTCATCAAGTGTACCTTAAAGCTAATAAAGCGGATCAAATTGGGCAGCCAGCTTTGAAGACCGAGGATGATGATTACTGGTGCATATTAATTATGAGTTCGAGATAGGTTAAAATCACATTATGGATTTCACCACTCTTCAACACCAATTGGCTGATTTACCACTCGGTAAAGTAGCCTTCTTCAGTGTTGTGGGATCGACCAACACTGAAGCCATCCGCTGGATAGAAGATGGCGCGCCGCATCTCTCACTTGTTGTGGCAGATGAGCAGACTTCCGGGCGGGGGCGCCGTGATCGTATTTGGTACACCCCTCCCAGAGTTGCCCTGTCTTTCAGCCTGGTCATGCGTCCTGAGCGAATCGGGGCAATCTCTACACCGCGCCTGACAGGTTTGGGTGCACTGGCAGTGTGTGATGTTTTGCAAGCTGATTATGGTTTGCCAGCAATAATCAAGTGGCCAAATGATGTGCTCATCGATGGAAGCAAGCTGGCTGGTGTGCTGGTTGAAGCTCAATGGCAGGGGGATAAAATCCAATCTGCGGTACTGGGGATTGGCATCAATGTTGCACGAGAATCTGTACCTTCGCAGGGAGAGTTAGATTTCCCAGCAACGAGTGTGACGACTGTTTTTGGGGGCTCAGTTGACCGCTGGAAGCTGCTGAAGGAGGTACTGGTTGCCTTGCTGGCCCGCCTGCCACGACTGGACCAAGACGAATTTATCCAGGCCTGGGAAGCGAATCTGGCTTATCAACGGGATCTGGTGCAGTTAATCCAGGAAGGCGCAGAACCCATAACAGGTCAATTGCTGGGTTTAGATCGAGATGGGTTTTTGAAACTGAGACTGTTAAGCGGAGAAGAAAAGCTGTACCAATCAGGTGATCTCAAACTGCGGCTGGTTGACAGATCTTAGAAATGGACTACACTATTAGCGGCAAAGTTTTCAGGGTTGCAGAATCGATTGTCATTGGCTGGTATACAGCCAAGTGTGTCATTCGGGAGATCAATCATGCTGGATGATTTTCGCGATGAGGCGAATGCCTCTCCATATTTTGAAGATGAATCATCGGAATATTTCGAGGAAATTTCAACTGCTCGCAGGCGCGGTAAACTCCTTGGAATGACAGCCGGGCAACGTTTGGTGGTTGCCATCATGCTCTTTGTGATGACCTGTATCGTAGGCTCACTTGCGCTGCTGGTATTGGAGGTTGTTGTGCCACCAGCATTCTTCTAAGTAGAAGTGGTGAAATTTATTAAACTGTGCTCGTGCTGATTTTGGGGGAAGATTTCAGTGTTGCTGCGCTTGATAGAAATTGGCTAAAGGAAGAATAGTTAAAAGACGGTCCAGACTTGAAAAAAATCTGGACCGATTTCTTATTTCTGCTCTTCCGGTGGTGGTTCAGCTGAATCCTCGGGAGGAGCATCCTCTTCCGTCTCCGGGGTGGCTCCAACCATGAGCAGGTCCGCTTCAGCGATGCGAGCCAGTGAGGCGACACTATCTCCTTCCTTGAGTCCGATTAAACGAACTCCACGGGTGGCGCGACCAGCTTGCTTTATCTGCTTGACTTTGGTACGCAGGACAACTGCATTAATCGATATGATGGTTAAATCGTCGCCCTCCTGGACTACCCTGGCAGCCGCAATTTTACCTATAATGGGGATTGCATTCTTATCAATGGTGGTGATACCTAAGGTTGCCCTTGATTTACGGGCGTACTGGGTTAATGGGGTGCGTTTTCCATGCCCGTGAGTGGTAATGACCAGCAAATCACCACCTGGTTCGACGATTTCCATGCTGGTAACCAGGTCATCTCCGCGCAGCCTGATCCCGATCACTCCGGCCGCTGTGCGACCCACGGGGCGAACTGCTCGCTCGGAAAATCGCAGTGCCTGTCCTTTTTCAGTGACCATGATGCACTCACAATCACCGTCTGTCAGTCCCACCCAGCGCAGCTCATCTCCCTCTGCCAGATTGATAGCGATCAAACCCGAGGGACGTACTGCTGCGAATGCAGAAAGCGTTAATCGCTTCACCCGGCCGCGTCTGGTTGCCATCAAACAGTATGCGGCAGATTCAAATTTGGGTACTGCGACCGCGGCCGTGACAGTCTCACCGGGGTTGAGTGCCAGCAGGTTAACAATAGGGATTCCGCGTGTTGTGCGCAGCGTATCAGGAATTTGATACGCCTTCTCTGAATATACCTTGCCTTTGTCGGAGAAGAAGAGGATTGTGTCCAGCGTCCTGGCCGGGAGAATAATCAGCATCTCATCTTCATCTTTCATGGCATGACCAGTAACACCCCGACCACCTCGGCCCTGTGTGCGGAAAGATTTGGCGGATACACGCTTGATATAACCCTTTTCAGTTATGCTGATTAAGACTGCCTCATCAGAAACCAAATCCTCTTCATTGAGCTCCTCGCTGGCGCCAGCAGCAATCCTCGTCCGGCGTTCATCCCCATAAGTCTCGTCGATCTCTGCCAGATCAGTTTTGATCACATCCAGGATTTTTACCGGATTGACAAGTAGGTCTTCCAGGCTGGAAATCCGCTCAAGGACCTTTTGCTGCTCATCTTCGATCTTCTGCTGTTCCAGGGCAGACAGGCGGCGCAGCTGCATATCCAGGATGGCTACGGCTTGTAATTCTGATAGTGAGAAGCGGGACATCAAATTCTCTTTAGCAGTCTCGGCATCCGTTGATTCGCGAATGGTCTGGATGACGTCATCCAGATGTGCCAGAGCGATCAATAAACCTTCTAAGATGTGTGCCCGGGCGCGAGCTTTATCCAGCTGGTATTGGGTACGACGTGTGATCACGTTTTGGCGGTGCTCTATGAAGTGATGCAGGGCACGTTTTAGGGATAGTAAACGCGGTTCTCCTTCCACCAGGGCGAGCATCTGAGCGCCGTAGGTGGATTGTAAGGGGGTGTATTTATAAAGCTGGTTGAGTACTTTTCGGGGTTGGGCGTTGCGTTTAAGCTCCACGATAATACTCATACCCGTGCGGTCGGATTCGTCACGCAAATCAGAGATATCATCCAGGCGGCCTGAACGAGCCAATTCAGCGATGCGCTCAATTAAAGTGGTCTTATTGAGCTGGTATGGAATCTCAGTTATCACGATCCGGAATCGGTCTCCCTTCATCTCCTCGATCATTGCCATACCACGCAAGACAATGCGACCGCGACCTGTGCTGTAAGCCTGGCGGATACCCTCATCACCGACAATCACCCCGCCAGTAGGGAAATCCGGACCTGGCAGATATTTAATCAGGTCCTCGACAGAAACATCGTCGATCCGGTCGAAATTATCGATCATGTAGGTTAATGCGGCTACGAGTTCACCCAGGTTATGGGGTGGGATGTTGGTCGCCATACCAACGGCGATCCCGGCTGATCCATTAAGTAGTAAATTTGGGATCTTGGCGGGGAGCACAACGGGTTCTTCCAGAGAACCATCGAAGTTTTCGATGAAGTCAACTGTGTCCTGATCGATGTCCAGAATCAAATCCTCAGCCAGGTGAGTTGTGCGTGCTTCGGTGTAGCGCATAGCTGCAGGTGCATCACCATCAATCGAACCGAAATTGCCCTGTCCGTCGACCAATAAGTAGCGCAACGAGAAAGTTTGAGCCATGCGTGCCATGGCATCGTAAACCGCAGAATCACCGTGCGGATGGTATTTACCTAATACTTCCCCGACAATACGAGCTGATTTACGGTAGGGAGTATTGGCGCGAATTCCCATATCGTGCATCGCATAGAGAATACGGCGGTGAACTGGTTTGAGGCCATCGCGAGCGTCAGGTAAGGCCCGGGCCACGATTACGCTCATGGCATAATCGAGGTAGGCGGAACGCATTTGATCGTCTATGTCAACTTGCTGGACAGTACCGAAATCCATAAAATCCTTCCGAATATTCGAAAATCATCTTACAGGATTTGACCATTAATATGAGCGGAAATAATGGCTCAGCCCAATTACGGAACGTGCAAAAAAGATGTGCACGCCATCGGCGTACACATCTTAATTATACCTCAGCCGGGCGGAATTGCCCGGTATTAATTATTTTGAGGCTGGTTTTTAGCCAAATGATTGGTTCAATTTAACCCAGCAAGGTACTCATCGATGGCCTTGGCTGCTTTGCGTCCGGAGACCATTGCGGTAACAACCAGGTCGGGTCCAGTCACACCATCGCCGCCTGCGAAAACACCCGGACGAGTGGTGGCACCGCTCTCCGAATCTGCGACGATCAACCCCCACTTGTGGGTTTCAAGGTCTGGGGTGGTCTCGCCGAGGATCGGATCTGGCCAATATCCCAAGGCTAATACAGCAGTGTCTGCTTCGACAATGAAGTTTGATCCTTCGATGGGAACAGGTCGACGGCGTCCAGATTTGTCTGGCTCGCCCAACTCCATCTTCAGGCATTCGACCTTGGCCAGATGTCCATCTTCACCGGCGATAAACTGGATTGGCTGGGTGAGGAACTCGTATTCGGCTCCTTCTTCGCGAGCCATCTCACGGTCGTGAAGCCCACCAGGCATTTCATTTTCTGTCCTGCGGTAGAGGCATGTGATTTCCTGTGCACCTAAGCGCAGGGCTGATCGCAAACAATCGGAAGCTGTATCGCCACCACCAATAACCACGACTTTTTCACCTACAGATGGGCGTCCCCGCATTTCATGGGGGAGCAGCTCTTCATTATCAAGGCTGCAGCGGATCAAGAATTCTGTGGCCTGCATGACCCCTGGCAGATCCTCACCAGGGACTTCCATGGGTGCATCGACACCGACCCCAACCCCAACGAAGGCTGCCTGGTAGCCATCTGACAAGAGATCATCAAGTGATTTATCTTTGCCAATATAAGTTTCTGGTACGAATTCGACTCCCGCGTGTTCCAGGTCATTCCAGCGGCAGAATACAAGCTCTTTCGGCAGCTTGAAGTTCGGAATACCATAAGTTAACAAACCCCCGGGAGCAGGTTTAGAATCGAAAATGGTTACCGCATGACCATTTTTAATGAGCTGTTCGGCACAAGATAATCCAGCGGGTCCAGCACCAACGATGGCCACTTTTTTTCCGCTCGGTTCACCAACCGTGACTTCAACTCCGGTGGTTTGTCGTTCGTAATCGCAGACAAAGGCTTCTAAGGGACCGGTCATTACGGGCTCGAATGATTTGAGGTGGGTGCAAGATCCCTGGCAAAGCTGCTCCTGTGGGCAAACCCGTCCGCATACCTCTGGCATTGAGCTGGTCTGGCGGTACAATTTGGCGGCTTCCAGGAATTCGCCTTGTTCGATCAACCACATCGCTGAGGGGATGTCGTTGTGAGCCGGGCAAGCTTCCACACATGGGGCTGGATCGGGGCAATGAACGCAGCGGGCAGCTTCCATCTGGGCTTGCTCTGGGGTCATGGGGATGACGACGTCTTCAAAATCACAAACTCGATCTGCTACTGGGCGGGTTTCAACCTCCAGTGAAGGAGTGCGGGCACGCTGCTTGCGATCGATGGCGAGAAATTCACTGGCTATGGCTGGCATCCTTACCTCCAATAAAAAAATCCCCTTCAAATACTAATACAGATAATATCGACAATACTGGTTAAGTTTCAGTCGCGGATGTCATGGTTTTCCGTGACGATTGTCACAAACAGAGTGGGTCGGTCCCAATTTTTGAGCCATGTTTGATGGGATCTGATGAGAAAATGGTGAAGATTCCTTTCATCTTAATCCGGGTCTCAAAGATCAGATAAAATAAGATGTCCTGGTGTGCTTTTCATGGATGAAGTACGCCAACTGGCAAAGGAATTTGCCACAGTTCTAGACCTATCTCAAGGCGATCACAGGAGGCAATAATGAGTGATTTGGTCATTGAAGCGGTAGACCTGACGAAGATCTACCAAATGGGTGAGGTGGAAGTGCATGCCTTGCGTGGTCTCTCTGTGCAAATCGAACGCGGTGAAATCGTTTCTATTATGGGACCATCTGGTTCAGGGAAGTCGACCTTGATGAATATCATTGGTTGTCTGGATCGACCCACTTCTGGAGAATATATCCTTGATGGTGAGCAAGTATCGGATCTAGATGATGACCAGCTGGCCTCGATTCGCAACCGGAAGGTTGGTTTTGTCTTCCAAACCTTCAACCTGCTCCCCCGGGCATCAGCCCTGGCAAATGTTGAATTGCCAATGCGCTATTCGCGAACGGCGAGCCGACGCCGCGATCGAGCCAGGGAAGCACTGGAAGCAGTTGGCTTAGGGGACCGCATTCGCCACCGACCGAACGAACTTTCGGGAGGGCAGCAGCAGCGGGTGGCGATCGCCAGGGCTCTAGTCAACGATCCGGCGATCATCCTGGCAGACGAGCCGACTGGTAATTTGGATACCAAATCTGGGGAAGAGATCATGCAGATCTTAATCAACCTCAACGAGGAAAATGATACTACTTTAGTGATTGTCACCCACGATCCAGAAATCGCTGAGAAAACCCAGCGAGTGATCATGATCAGGGATGGTGTTGTTGTGGAGGAAGGTAAATGAATTTTTTGCAATCTTTTTGGGAAGCATTGGAGAGCTTATCGGCCAACAAGATGCGTTCTGGCTTAACGGTATTGGGGATCGTTATCGGCGTGGCAGCCGTGATTGCCATGATCTCGATCGGACGGGGCGCCGAGAACACGATCACAGGCTCGATTTCGGGAATTGGTACGAACCTGGTATTTGTTTTTAGCGGTGGTTCAGAAGAAGTCCGCAACCCAAAACCAATTACATTTGGGGATGCGGAAGCGATTGGTGACCCCTTTCAAGCACCTTCAGTGGCTGCTGTAGCACCTGTCCTGCAGGGACAGGTGGCGGTATCCTTTGCCGGGGAAACCGCGAATACAGTTATTCAAGGGATAACCCCAGATTTCAAGGAAGTTCGAAATCGAACGGTGACCGAAGGGGAGTATATCGACCAAGGCCATATTTTGGGCAGAGCCTCGGTTGCTCTGTTGGGTATTGATACCGCTGATAAGCTCTTCGGGCGCAGCTCTGGGCTGGTGGGCGAAACCGTGCGTATTGAAGGACAGCCTTTCCGGGTGATCGGTATTCTCGAGGAGCGAGGCGGGTCTACTTTTAATAATGAGGACGACCTTGTCTTGGTGCCGATAACCACAGCTCAAACGCGCTTGCTGCGCCGTTCGAAATCAGATCGGGTGGATATGTTGATGGTGCAGGCAGCCAGTTCAGACGCGGTACCTGGTGCCAGTCAAGAAATCGCTCAAATCCTGCGCAGCCGCCATCGGACAGATATCGGGGCAGATGATTTCACCATCCTTACCCAACAGGATTTCTTGGCCACGGCTGAAACCATCACCGGGGTCTTGACGATCTTTCTCGGCGGAATCGCAGCCATCTCGCTGCTGGTGGGCGGCATCGGGATCATGAACATCATGCTGGTGTCTGTCACCGAACGCACCAAAGAGATCGGCCTGCGTAAAGCGCTGGGAGCACGGAAAACGGATATATTGGTCCAATTTTTGACCGAGGCTTCTGTATTAAGTTTAATTGGGGGCTTGATCGGCATTGCCCTAGGGTGGGCAATTTCTCTAGTTGTTGGTCGGATTGCCGCGGCCAGTGATACACCGATCGTGCCGGCGATCGGGATCGATACCATTTTGCTGGCAACGCTGTTCTCAACCGCTGTGGGATTGTTTTTCGGAATCTATCCTGCCAACCGGGCTGCCAGCCTGGAGCCTGTAGAAGCTTTACGCTATGAATAATGTTGGAGCTGGTGTGGGCGTGCAGTTTGGGCAGATTACTACCTGATCACCCTTAAGTTCATGGTCACTCAAATCCCTGGGTTATTTCTGCAGGGTGATCCAGTTCAAATATTTAGCAGAACCCATCATAATCGGTTGGGCGATGATCTCGGGCACATCATAAGGGTGTACAGCCTCTACTGCGGGGATCAAATCGCTCTCGAATAAATCCGCGCGGCTCTTGATGATCAATAGAACTTCTTCATCCCGATCGATTTCACCTTGCCAGGAAAAAAGTGACATCACTGGGGTCACAAGATTCACACAGGCAACCAGTTTTTTCTCCAGGAGAGTTTTTGCGATCATGTCTCCAGATTCCATGCTGGGTGCGGTGATTAATGCGAGGATATATTCTTTTTCCATGGATAGCGCTCCTGTGATTTGGTGATCGTCGCTCGACCAAATTGTTATGCAAGCATAAGGGGTAAATGATTAGGACCATCAGCGGGTTGGTTTTCTCAGCACCAAATTGGGTAGGGCATTGATATAATCTTTCTCAGTGGATACTTCGCAAGGAACTGCTAATCGCCAGATCGCGCGGGCAGCCGGGCTGGTGATGGCTGCATTTGCCTTAAATAACATCGTCGGACTCGCCCGTCAAGTGATAGTGCTGAATGCCTTTGGCACCAGTGGGGAAATGGATGCGTTTATCGCGGCCAACCGGGTTTCCGAAACACTGTTCACCCTGGTAGCTGGCGGCGCGCTGGCATCGGCATTTATTCCCACATTCACCAGTTTGTTGGTAAAGGATGATGACCGGGGAGCCTGGAAGTTAGCCTCAGCGATTACCAATCTGATCCTGCTGATATTAACTCTAACGGCGTTGCTGGCTGCCATCCTGGCACCATTAATCGTGCGGTACATTCTGGCACCCGGGTTTGCTGCCAATCCTGCGCAAGAGCAGCTGGCGGTTGATTTGATGCGCCTGATGCTGCCGTCGGCGGTGCTTTTTGGTTTGAGCGGGTTGGCGATCGGTATTCTTAATTCAAAACAAATTTTCTTCCTGCCTGCGCTGGCCCCAATGATGTATCAATTGGGGATGATATTTGGGGTCCTTGTGCTGTCCCCCAGCCTGGGTATTTTCGGATTGGCGTGGGGGGTGCTGCTGGGATCAGCTTTGTACCTGTTGATCCAGCTGCCAGCCCTGCTGCGTCTTGGAGGTCAGTATTTTCCAATCCTGGGTCTGAAACTGCCAGCGGTGCGGGAGGTCGGACGGCTGATGGTTCCCCGCCTGCTGGGGCTGGCATTCGTGCAGCTGAATTTCTGGATCACAATCAGGCTGGCGACAGGTATATCCCAGGGCAGCGTTACTGGCGTATATTTTGCCTTTACATTGATGCTGATGCCGCAGGCCCTCATCGCCCAGTCGATCGCCATTGCGGCCCTGCCGACCTTCTCGGCTCAATTTGCGCAAAATAAACTCAACGAAATGCGCTCTTCCCTGGCATCCAGCCTGCGCAGCGTGCTGCTGCTTTCCTTACCAGCTGCAGTGGGGCTGATTATCCTGCGCCAACCACTGGTTGAATTGATCTACCAACGAGGAGAATTTACTGCCAGGTCAACCGAGCTGGTTGCCTGGGCGCTGCTCTGGTTCGCGGTTGGGTTGGTAGGACATTCGCTAGTTGAGATCATGGTGCGCGCATTTTACGCCATGCATGATACCAAGACGCCGGTCCTGATCGGTATCGCAGCGATGAGTTTGAATATCATCTTTTCCTTACTGTTCGTGGATCTGTTTACCAGCCTGGATTGGATGCCGCACGGAGGCTTGGCACTGGCAAATTCGCTGGCGACAACGCTGGAGATGATCGTGCTGCTTTACATCATGAGCAGGCGTCTGCACGGCCTCGAAGGACGCAGAATCCTGATCGTATTTGGAAAGGCTGCCTTGGCGGTGTTTATCATGGCGATAGTGCTGGTGGCATGGATCAACCAGGCACTCCACCAACCCCTTTGGCTGCTGGTTGTGGTTGGGGTGGCATTGGGTGCCGGTGTTTATGGAATTATGGTCCTGATTCTGGGGGTCAAAGAAGCACGCAACTTGCTGAGTTCAGCGAGAGACCTGGTGCGGCAAAAAATCTCTGCTTAAGAAATAATTTTAACTACCACAGAAACCAAATCACCTGGGCAACAGCGATACCGAGCAGTGTTCCTGCCAGGGCTTCGAGCGGCGTATGCCCCAGCACCTCTCGCAGCTGGTGTTCCTTGGTGGCCTTACCTTTGAACCTATCTCTGATGATGCGGTTGATGAATTCCGCGTGCTTACCAGCCTGCCGGCGAATCCCCGTTGCATCGTAAATGACGATCACTGCCAATGTGAGCGCAAGGGCAAAGATGGGGGATGCGAATCCGGCGAATAAACCGCTAGCATGGGCTACGCTGGCAACTAGTGCGGAATGTGAGCTGGGCATGCCTCCAGCTCGCAGGAGCAAAACCCAATCCCACCTTCCTGAAGAAAAATAATTCCAGGGGACTTTGATCAGCTGTGCCAATCCCCAGGAAGCGAAACCAGCGATCAAGATTGGATTCGAAAATATCCCGATCAGATTCACTTGTGGTTGAGTATTCAAGATGGATCGAAATCCAATAACTCTTCGCCGGATAGTTCTTGTATTTTGAGCTCGGCTTGTTCAAGCAGCTGCGAGCAGTGCTGGGCGAGAGCCTGCCCGCGTTCGAATATCGCCAGCGCTTCTTCTAATGCATGCTGGTCCGATTCGAGATCAAGGACGATGGCCTCTAATTCGCTGAGGGCCTGCTCGTAAGAAAGCTGCTCGACGGGCACCAATTCTTCTGGTGATGGTTTGGGTGGGTTCATGCTCAACTCCGTGATTTATCAATCTGTGTGGCCCTGGCTTGCGGAAAGTGTGAGTATTGGTGAACTGGCTGGCAAGATTACAGCCGCCTGGTCGATGAACTCATCGTAACTGATACCTTGTCTGGAGGCATAATCATCGATTTCTGGTTTTATCTCCCGCTCATAAGTTTTTCGAGTGGTGGCTTCCCTGGCGCGGGTGGCGAGAAAGGATGACACCAGAAAAGATATTAATGTCAAGATGAAGAGGATTATGAATAAGATGGTCCAAGTTTTCGTGAAGGCAAGGAAGATGAGCACCATCAGCATTCCAGCGACTATTACTCCCAACGTGCAGCCGACTCCAAAAGCCAGTTCGGCTGCTGAAGTGCCAGTAGCGACCAGCTTTTGGTGGGTTTCCAGGACAAACTCATCGAGGGTCATTTCCTGTGAAGCGTGTTCTGTAATGCCAGCATCCAGAGGCGCTCCGCAGCGAAGACATTCAACTTCTCCTGCAGGCAGCATGCCCAGGCAATAATCACAGCGGATAAATGAATTGATCGATTGAGTCATAACGGATTTTATTCTTTCTTTTGCGTATCCTGCACCCGAACTGGGAAAGCACCATCGCTGACCTGAACCTGCAGATCGTCGTTGGTTTGTACTTGCCTGGTGGAGCTTACCAGAGTTCCATCCGGATGAGTCACAATCGAATAACCACGCTTAAGTATGGCGCGCGGATTGAGGGAATGAATACGCAGTTCTAAACCTGCCAGACGGGTACGGTGAATTTCAACAGTATAAAACAAGGCCTGGCCTGCCCGATGATTGAGTTCGTCCAGGCGCTGTTGGTCCCGGCGAACCTGTGTTAAGGGGGTGCGGAAATGCAAACGGGTATGCTGTCTCTCAAGACCCACACGTTTTTCCAGCAAGTAGCTTTTTGTCGAGCTGGTTAGCTCTCTGCTGAGCTCGCGCAGGGATGCTAGCAAGTCAACCTGGTTGGGCGTGGCGAGTTCGGCTGCGGCAGTTGGAGTCGGAGCACGCAGGTCCGCGGCAAAATCAGCAATCGTAAAATCCGTTTCGTGACCGATGCCGGTAATGACCGGTGCTGTTGAGTCTGCGATGGCGCGAGCAACCTGCTCATCGTTAAAGGCCATCAAATCCTCGATCGAACCACCTCCGCGAGCCACCAGAATCAGATCTGGCTTAATCAAATGGTTGAGAGCTTCCAGAGCAGAAAGAATCCCCTTTGTGGCCTGGTCTCCTTGCACCTGGGTCGGGGCGAGAACCAGCTTAACCAGTGGGTAACGGCGTTGGATGGTATCGTGCATATCCCGTAAGGCTGCCCCGGTCGGTGAAGTGATGATCCCGATCGTTTGCGGCCATGGCGGGATAGCTCTTTTTCGCTGCGGGTCAAACAATCCTTCTGCCTCGAGCTTGGCTTTCAGAAGTAGAAATTCCTGGTAGAGCGCGCCTTCCCCGGCAGGACGGATCAAATCACCGTAGAGCTGGTAATTACCGCTGGCTTCATAGATGCTTATGCTGCCATGTATCTCGATCGCGTCTCCATCTTGAGGCAAGAAGGCAAGCTTTTCGACCTGGTTGCGCCACATGACACAGCGCAGGGCAGCATTGCGGTCCTTCAGGGTAAAGTACAGGTGCCCTGAAGCGGGTCGCGAAAGATTGGAAACTTCGCCTTCTACCCACAAATCTTGCAGGTACTCTTCGCTTTCGAGCAGGTCACGCAAGTATCGAGTTATGTCTGTGACCGACCAGGTTGAAGGTTGGAACAGCGCCATTTGCATCATCAGTGAGCTCTTTTCAATTGGAATATTAATACGAGGATACCTGCAGTCAGGAGGCTTGTCAACTATTCCTTGGGGTCGTGTTTTCTGCTACAATATTGAGATTGCTCAGTGAGTACAAATCCCAATTTGGGATAGCGAAATTCCAGCTGCTGCTCAAAAAATGAAATATATTTGGTCTCCGTGGCGCATGTCATACATTCAAAAACACAAAGATGAAAGCGGATGCGTGTTCTGTGTGGCTCAGGATGTATCTGATGGTACCGAAAACCTGATCCTTTTTCGAGGGCAGCGGGCTTTTGTGATATTAAACCGCTACCCATATACCAGCGGGCACCTGATGGTGGTGCCATACCAACATGAAGCCTCCCTGGAAGGCCTGGATTCCGAGACGCGCGCGGAGCTGCTGGAACTGGCAAACCAGATCATGAAACTGCTGGGCAAGGAATATCACCCGCAGGGATTCAATGTGGGTATCAACATAGGGGAGGCTGCCGGTGCCGGAATCACCGAGCACGTTCATCTGCACGTGGTCCCACGCTGGTCGGGAGATACCAATTTCATGTCCTCGTTGGGGGAAACCAGAGTGCTCCCTGAAACACTGGCGGATACTTATCAGCGCTTGAAAAAAGCCTGGCAGCAAATGCAATCCTGATAATCAACGAAGATGAATAGCTTCGAAGAATCACTGAACCACAAGGAGAAGTGAGTATGCCAGAACATGACCAGGAACCTGTAATTCTCGGTGCAGCCCGAACACCCAGCGGCCGCTTTCTTGGGTCTTTGAGCGGCATCCCGGCCCCCCGTCTGGGTGCGATAGTTGTGCAGGCAGCAGTAGACCGAGCCGGGATCAATGAGCCATCCTCAATCGATGAAGTGCTGATGGGCAACGTTGTCTCCGCTGGTTTGGGTCAAAATCCTGCCCGGCAATCAGCCATTTTCGCTGGTTTGCCATTCAGCGTGGGGGCAACAACCATTAACAAGGTGTGCGGGTCGGGGCTAAAGGCGGTCATGCTGGCATCCCAGGCAGTGCGAGCTGGTGATGGCGATCTGTATGTGGCCGGGGGAATGGAGAATATGAGCCGGGTGCCATACCTGGTTCCGGGACGGACAGGGGAGCTGCGCTACGGGCATGCACAGCTGACTGATGCACTTCTTCTAGATGGCCTTTGGGACCCGTTTGAGGATTGGGGGATGGGTGATGCCGCCGAGTTTATTGCCCAGGAGTACCAGGTTTCACGCCAGGCGATGGATGAATTAGCTTTATCCAGCCACCAGAAAGCAGCGGCAGCAAACGATAATGGCAAGTTCGAGGCAGAGATCGTGCCGGTTGAAATCCGCGGGCGAAAGGGCAAAGTAATGGTTTTCGATGCCGATGAGACCTTCCGCCGGGATACATCACTGGAGGCGCTCAGCAATCTCAAACCGGTTTTTCAAAAAGATGGAAAAGTGACCGCCGGTAATGCACCAGGATTAAACGACGGGGCGGCGGCGGTCGTGGTTGCCAGCCGGGCGAAAGCCAATGCGCTGGGATTAAAACCCCTGGCGCGAGTGGTTGGCTACCACCAGGCTGCAGTTGAACCCAAGTACCTTTTTGATGCCCCAGCGCATGCCATCCCACAACTCCTGGAAAAAATCGGTTGGCAGTTATCTGAGATCGACCTGATCGAACTTAATGAGGCTTTTGCGGCCCAAGTTTTGGCAAATGGTAGTGCCCTAGCTGACCGGGGTTGGGATTGGGGGAAAGTAAACGTCAACGGTGGCGGCATTGCCCTGGGCCACCCAATTGGCGCCAGCGGTGCGCGCATCCTGGTCACTTTGCTCTATGCCCTGCAGGACCGGGGCTTGAAGCGCGGCATTGCAACCCTATGTTTGGGAGGGGCTGAGGCCGTGGCGCTGGCAATCGAATTGGAGGCGGAATGATAGTGCGGAGGTTTCTTTTTGCTCTCCCCGTCACAGATTTCCAGCTCACCAGAGTGGATATAGAGTGATTTGCAGATGGATACCTGGGCAGGAAATGCGAAAAAAGATTCTATGATTATTAAACCACACAGGAAGCCATCAAATATTGATGGCTTCCTGGCGCGCTGCGGATCCCTTATCCACGAAGGAGGAGGGATGCCGCAGCGCTAAGTTTGGTACTATCATACATCGGCATCACCTCCTTGTTAGTGGGATAGCAAGGAGAAGGTGGTTTGTCCACCGTTGTTGATTAAAGTATTACATAGAACGAATTGAATGTCAATGGGATATTACTACTCTGATTTAGATATGGTCCTTTTCACACGGGAATCTTTAGATGTCATTTAACAAAACGAGTAATAAAAAATGGGGACGGCAGTGGGTAGGTATTTTCGGGGGTGGCGCAATCGGATGGGCGCTGACCATCGTTTTTCCAGGTCTAGAAGCACACTTCAGCCTGCTGACAGTATTATTGTGGAGTGCAGCAATTGGTGGGGTTTTGACCAGTTTGGCTGGCTTTGAGCGGGCTGGCGCTGCCCTGACCCGCAGGGATAACAGGGCGTTGAATATATTGGTTGGGTTGGGTATTCCTGCCCTGCTGCTGCTGATCTTGTTTTTGGTTTCACGTTAGAAATTAAAGTGTCAAATCAAAAGATAATGTTACTGAACGCGAATTAATTGATTTTTTGCATCTTTCGAGATATAATTTCATTGAAAATTTCATACAACCTTCGGGGCAGGGTGAACATTGCAATCGCATTGGCTGTAGATTGTGACGTAACTCCCGACCGGTGGTAAAGCCCACGAGCAGGGTGCAGTTCCTCTGGCCAATCAGGGTGACCTGCACAGAGCATGATCCGGTGAAACTCCGGAGCCGACGGTACAGTCCGGATGAAAGAAGGTTAAGCATAGCTCGCCTATCAGGCGAGGTTGCCATGTTGCATGCCCCGGAAACTAATTAGTTTCCGGTTTTTTTCTACCTGGCTTGCAGACCTGGTTTCATTTCCCCTGCCCCGTATACCCGCGGGGCTTTTCTCATGCCCCGGTTAAAAAAATGGATCTAACAGCAACGCGCAAATTTGCGAACAAATCTCGACAACAGCTGCGCAGGCATGGAGCCTACCTGGTGCCAATCTCAGCGGCATTAGCGATTCTTGTCTGGCATTTGGTCGCTCGCTATGGGGGGTTCCCGGCATTTATTCTGCCCTCACCAGTGCTGGTCTGGAATCGGTTTTTAAGCGCCTTGCTGGATGGTCGCCTGGCATACCATATCGCTGTGACCTTAGGTGAAGTGCTGGCTGGATTAACCCTGGGAGTCTTCACCGCCACAACATTGGGTTATTTGCTGGCTAAATCAGAGACCTTCGAACACTTATTAGCACCGTATATAGTCGCCAGCCAATCCATTCCGATCGTGGCCATAGCACCTCTGCTGGTGTTATGGTTTGGTCCGGGCCTGTTTTCCAAAGTGCTGATCTGCGCATTAATCGTCTTTTTCCCGGTACTGATCAATACGATTGTTGGATTGAGATCGGTGCCGGAGGAGCTGAACGATCTGATGCGCTCGCTGCAAGCCAGCAGCTGGCAGACATTTCAATACCTGGAGGTGCCCTCAGCGCTGCCGGTCTTCCTGGGGGGGCTGCGGATTGGGGCGACATTGGCTGTGATCGGCGCGGTGGTGGGTGAATTCGTTGGCGCGGACCGGGGGCTCGGATTTCTGATCAATATTGGCCGCGGCCAGTACGATACAGCTTTGGTTTTTGTAGCCATTTTTACCCTGGTCGGTATGGCGTTGGCATTGTATGGGCTGGTGGTGCTGATCGAAGCGCGCCTGCTTTCCTGGCAGCAGCGGCCGAGCGATTCAAAGTGAGTCCAGGCTGGATCCCTGTTGGGTAAAATTTGAAAACAGGTCTTTACGTAAGGAGTAAAAAGAATGAATCTCAGGCGAATATTGTTGTGCCTATTGCTGATCTTTTTTGCAGCCTGCAGCGCCTCACCGGGTGCCACAGACGCGACCCCACCAGAGCTGGATCAGGTTCGATTACCCATGGGTTATATCCCCAATGTCCAGTTTGCGCCCTTCTATATGGCGGTTGAGCAGGGGTACTTCCAGGACAACGGGATCGAAATCGAGTTTGATTACAGCTTCGAAACGGATGGGGTAACCCTGGTGGGTGCAGAGGATCTGCAGTTCGCACTGGTTTCCGGCGAGCAAGTACTGTTAGCGCGCGCCCAGGAACTCCCAGTGGTCTATGTATTTGGCTGGTGGCAGGATTATCCGGTTGCTGTGGCTGCCAAAGTGGAAGAGGGCATTCGTTCACCGGCTGACCTGGCTGGAAAGCGGATCGGTTTACCGGGTTTGTTTGGCGCAAACTATATTGGTCTGCGGGCTTTACTCAACGAAGCCGGGCTGGAAGAGGATGATGTATTCCTGGATTCAATCGGCTTCAACCAGGTGGAAGCCCTGGCAGCCGATCAAGAACAGGCGGTAGTGATCTATGCCAACAATGAGCCGATCCAATTAACTGCATTGGGATATGATATCGACCTGGTACCGGTGGCTGATTACCTGCAGCTGGCCTCCAATGGGTTGATCACCAATGAAGCAACGATAGCAAATAATCCAGACCTGGTAAGAAGAATGATCCAGTCCATACTGCGCGGCCTGGATGACGTGCTCGCCGATCCGGATCGAGCTTTTGAGGTCAGCAAAAAGTATGTTGAAAACCTCGATCAAGCCGATCAGGTCATCCAGAGAGAGGTACTGGAAGCCTCCATCGCTTTCTGGAAAGCTGAGCAGCTGGGATACACAGCTCCTCAAGCCTGGGAGAACATGCAGGCGATTCTGCTCGATATGGGTTTGCTTACCCAGCCGCTGGATTTGAAACAGGCTTACACAAATGAATTTATCAAATAGCGATCTAGAGACACCCAGCGCTCCTGGCGGGAATGGCCCGGCCCTGGTGGTGCAGGATGTAAACCTGACATTCCCAGATGGTGAACAGGGTTTGCTTGTCTTGAGCGATATCTCGTTTTCGGTGGAGACCGAAGAATTTGTCTGCATCCTGGGTCCCTCGGGCAGCGGCAAAAGCACGCTGCTGCGCATTTTGGCAGGATTATTATCCCCAACCCGGGGAGAGGTTTCCTACCCAGGTTTGGGGTCCCAGGAATCCCGCCAGGCGATCGGCTTTGTATTTCAAAAAGCGAACCTGATGCCATGGCGAACGGTTATGGAGAACATCACCTTACCATTGGAACTGCAGCATACATCTAAAGCCAGTGCCGATCAGCAGGCACAGAACCTGATCGACCTGGTTGGATTAGAAGGGTTTGAGGACTCGCTGCCCAGAGACCTATCGGGAGGCATGGAGCAAAGGGTGGCGATCGCCCGGGCTCTGATTTATGATCCGCGCATCTTGCTGCTGGACGAACCTTTTGGGTCCCTGGATGCGCTTACCCGGGAACGAATGGGCAGTGAACTGCTGCGCATCTGGCAAGCCCGTCGTAAAACCGTGCTCATGGTGACCCACGCGATACCGGAAGCAGTGTTCCTGGCAGACCGGGTGCTGGTGCTGAGCCCGCGCCCCGGGGAGATCCGCCTGGATATAGAGGTCGATCTGCCGCGCCCGAGAGAAGAAGAGATGAAATACACGCCAGAATTTGGGGAGATCGCCAAGCAATTAAGATCCGCTATCGGTTAACCACCTCAGAGAACAGGATCCAATTCTTAACCATTGATGAGTACCCAGGGGGAAATCTCCGCGCGCTGATTTTGACGTGGTAAGATTCGAATTCACTGAATTATTAAAGGTAGGAGAACGCAGCTTGGGAAAGAAAATAACCCTTATCATCCTGTTTGCACTATCCATTTTTGTGCTTTCAGCACAAGCCCAGGAGACAACACGTTTCGAAACGTTGAACATCGATCTGTGGCCGGAGTACGATAGACCCAGCGTGCTGGTGATTTACAAAGCCGAGCTGTCCCCAGAGGTATCTCTTCCGGCTGAAGTCACCCTGCGCATACCGGTAGAAGCGGGTGCACCAGCGGTTGTCGCAGTTGGCCCGGATGCCAACTCAGTGGCAGATGCGGTGTTCGAAACCCAGGTCATGGGTGAATGGCTGGAAGTATCCTTTATCGCGACCACACCGGCCATCCAGTTCGAATATTACGATCCCGGATTGGTCAAGGATGGTGTGCAGCGCAGTTTTGATTACACCTGGCCTGGTGATTATGGGGTTGATGCGCTGGTACTGCAGGCACAACAACCACTGGGTGCGGCGAATATGACCGTGTCACCTTCAATGGGCAGGACGGTTCAAGACCAGGTCGGATTTAGCTATAATATTATTGAGGTTGGTGAATTAGACCAGGGTTCAACTTTTGATATCGGCTTGAGTTATGAGAAGGAGACAGATGCGCTGAGCGTAGAATCGCTCCAAATCCAGCCCAGTGCGACGATCACGCCCGGGAGCAGCAATCTGTTTAACCTGGATCAACCTTGGGTCTGGTTATTGATCGTTCTGGGTTTGATCCTGATAGGCGGAGGTGCCTATTGGTACTGGCGTTCAGGGCGGCAGGAAGCCCAACCGCAGAAGCGCCACCGCCGACGCTCAGCTGAGGATGATCAAGCCGGGGTGCGGACAGGAAAAGTGGTTTACTGCCACCAATGCGGAAAACGGGCGGCGCCGGGTGACCAATTGTGCCGCACTTGCGGTACACGTTTGAGAAATTAGTGAGCATTGCAGGTTCCAGATTTCCAATCTGGTTTCATGCTTTTAATCAATCCAAGTAGATTTCTT
>JALHTN010000263.1 GCA_022865865.1 Anaerolineales bacterium | reverse complement strand
TTACATACGGGTCAATTCGTGAAATATTGAAAATACGCAGATAAAAGGATGGTATCGATGAGTTGAAGCCAGAAGATTTTCTAAAAAACTATTTATGTTGGGCGAATGGATTAGCAGGTACAATCGATTTATCAGTATTCAAGTTCAATTATTAAAACCCCAGCAAAGGTTTTATCCGTATGGTTGCGAGAAATCATTTTACCCTTGTTCTATTCATATCCCTGGTGTTTGTTTCTGGCTGTGGCATCGCTGGAGGAGGCGGAATGGTTATACCGCAATCCACGGTGCTCGCTCCAAGTGCGGTAACGACAATCCTCCCATCCACAACTCCGGCTAACCCGACTGGAACCGTCGTACTGGAGATCAACTCTTCAGGCATTAACCAACTGTCCAAATCCCCAACCCAGATTGCCTCACCGACCAGCACGATTAATCCGACCCCGGTTGAAAATGAATCCGACTTCGAAGTCGGTAGTGAGATCACCATCAAGTACCTGCGGGATCTGGAGATCAATGGTAGTGAGATTACTTTCGAGGAAAAGCTCGCCGACCGATCCAATTATCACCAGCACCTTGTTAGCTATATCTCGGAAGGCAGCAAAATCTATGGCTTGCTGACAATCCCCTTCGGGGAACCCCCGGAAGGCGGGTTTAAGGCGATCGTTTTCAATCATGGGTATATTCCACCCACAGCATACCGAACCACGGAGCGTTACATCGCCTATGTTGATCACCTGGCGAGAAGCGGTTTTGTGGTTTTCAAGATCGATTACCGGGGACATGGAGATTCCCAGGGAGAACCTACCGGATCATACTTCTCGCCCGGGTATACGATTGACTCGATCACCGCCCTGAAGAGCCTGCAGATGATGGATATCATCGATCCCCAAGGGATTGGGATGTGGGGTCACAGCATGGCCGGCAACCTGGTCTTACGGGCGATGCTGATCGAACCCGACATCAAAGCTGGGGTGATCTGGGCTGGAGCGGTCTACAGCTATGATGATTTTGTGGAATACGGAATCGTGGACAATACCTATAGACCGCCAGCAACTCCGGAAACTCAGGGTGGATCCGACCGCCGAAGCCGGTCGCGAGAGATAATCGAAGAGTTCGGCCTGCCAGACACACAGGTAAATTATTGGAGGGCCGTGTCCTTAACGGATAATATCGCATATCTCAACAGCCCTTTACAGCTTCACCATGCAGAGGATGACACAGTGGTGAATATCGGCTACTCAATCGACCTGAGTGCAGTGCTGCAGGAAAATGGCAAGGAATTCGAGTTATACAGCTACGCGGGCGGAGGGCACAACCTGATCTCACCCTATTTCAACCAGGCGATACAGCGAACAGTGGAGTTTTTCCGCAACAACTTGTGATCAGGAGACTGTAGGGCAGTTGATAAATGCTCTTAAACCGCAGATGTGGTTGGGGAGCACATTCTTCTAGAACGTACCGGAGGCGGCAGTGATGAAAAATCACTCAGGTTGGTTCACTTCAACCAAGGTCTCCTCTAGGTAGGCGAATTGGCTTTCGGCGTATGAAAAGAAACCACCAAAAACGATATATCACCCTGATCCAGGTCTGCCTGCTGCTGATCTGGCTGCTGTCCGCGCCAGGGTACCAGGCGAGAGATCTGGCCCAATCCGGGGATGTCTCCAGGAGTGAATTAATCCTGGCTATGAACACCCTGCGCGTCTCGCATGGGTTGCCGCCTTTGATCGAAGACCCGGTTGTCAATGCCGTGGCGCAGGCCACTGCCG
>JALHTN010000262.1 GCA_022865865.1 Anaerolineales bacterium | reverse complement strand
GAAGAGGTTATTTGGAATCCGAAAGTTCAAAGCGATCCGAATTATCATTACCAAGAAATTATGAAATCTTTAAATGCCGCTGCTGAGAAAATGCCTCGAGTGGATGCTATCGGGGGAAGTGCGGCTGGGATCTATATTGATAACCGTGTACGCATTGCATCGCTCTTCAGGGGGGTCCCAGCAGATCGGTATGATGAAGTGAGAAATCTGTTCCTGCGAATCCGCGAAGAACTCGAAGTTCCATTAGAAATTGTCAATGACGGCGATGTCACTGCGCTTGCGGGTTCAATGTCCTTAGAGGATAACGGCGTTTTAGGGATAGCAATGGGTTCAAGTGAGGCGGGCGGATATGTGAATATGGAAGGTAATATCACTGGGTGGCTTAACGAGCTGGCTTTTGGACCGGTGGATTATAACCCGCAAGGACCAATCGATGAATGGTCTGGCGACCGGGGTGTCGGATCGCAGTATTTTTCCCAGCAATGTGTATTTCGCCTTGCTCCTAGAGCAGGGATCGAGATACCATCTGGTATCTCACAGGCAGAGCAGCTCCAATTCGTTCAGAATTTACTGGAAGATGGTCATGAAGGAGCTGAAAAAATCTGGCAGACGATGGGCTGCTATCTGGGCTATGCGATAGCCCATTATGCTGATTTTTATGATTTGAAGCATGTTCTTGTCCTGGGGCGCTGCACCTCGGGGAAGGGCGGCTCATATATATTGGATGGTGCTACAGAGGTCATCAAGAAAGAGTTTCCGGATTTAGCAGAAAGCATCAAAATGCAATTACCAGATGAAAAGAGCAGGCGGGTAGGTCAGGCGATCGCAGCAGCCAGCCTTCCTGTAATCGGATAGGAGGTATGCAGAATGAAACTTAATATGGATTCTAGTGATATTTTCATTCCGGATAGTACACCTGTTATGGATGCCCTGGCACGTACCACCCATATGGGCATCGGAGCCCATCAAGATGATTTGGAAATAATGTCAGTGGCAGGAATTCTGGAGTGCTTCCAGCAAGAGGATAAATGGTTTTGTGGTGTTACAGTCACTGATGGCAGGGGTTCGCCAAGGGATGGTCTATATAAAAACTACACCGACGAAGAGATGCGCATCGTCAGGCGGAAGGAACAAGTCAATGCCGCTATAGTTGGTGGGTATGGTGCCCAGGTTCAGCTGGATCACCCAAGCTCAGCTGCAAAAGGTGAGCATAAATCAGGTGTAATTAGTGACCTGAATAAAATAATCTCAGCTGCAAAACCGGAAGTAATATACACCCATAATCTCGCAGATAAACATGATACCCATGTCGGGGTTGCTTTGAGAGTGATTGAAGCACTGCGCCAATTGGATCCGGAAGAAAGACCTGGAAAATTGTTTGGGTGTGAAGTGTGGCGCGATTTGGATTGGGTGGTTGATGAGGATAAAGTAACCTTTGATGTCTCTGCTCACGAGAATCTGCAGGCTGCGCTGCTGGGTGTATTTGATTCGCAAATCAGCGGTGGCAAGCGCTATGATCTGGCTAGCATGGGACGGCGGCGTGCGAACGCGACTTACTTTGCTTCCCATGGCACTGACATTGTCACTGGAATGATATATGGGATCGACCTCACCCCATTGATCAAGGATGATCACCTGGATATTCAGGGATATACGGATGGTTATTTTCAGCGGGTTTCTGCGGACGTGCAGGCAAGATTAGCGCGGTTGCAAGTCTCATAAAACATCAACATTGCGTCAAATTCTGGCTGTCAAATCCGAGTTCCAATTCACGATCCAGATTTCCCCTGTAGATTAGCTAGGTGAGATGTATTATCGAAATTAAGTACCCGGGTTTTCCCTGGCCAGATTAAAGCGGCGATCCTGGAAGGAGAGGGAATAATTTAAGATCAGCATGAAAACCCTTTAATGACAGAGATTCTTGATCTGGGTGGTGATGTTCGAGTTACCTGATTCCAATTGGTACCTCGCTTGCTCAAATCAGCAATAATGTGGGTACAATTACATTATTGGTAAAACTGAACAACCCTATAATCTCTGATATATTTCAGGAGAAACCGGAGGAGACCGGATGTCAGAACCTGCTTTGATCGTGATGGCTGCTGGAATCGGGAGTCGTTATGGTGGTTTGAAACAGATTGAACCGGTCGGCCCAGCCGGTGAGATCATCCTGGATTACTCTGTCTATGATGCCAGACAGGCAGGTTTTGGGAAGATTATTTTTGTGATCAACAGGGAAATGGAACTGGCTTTTCGCGAGCGGAT
>JALHTN010000025.1 GCA_022865865.1 Anaerolineales bacterium | reverse complement strand
AGGTTCTTCTTTCAATCCACCAGCAGATTCTTTTGCAGAATACCCTGGGATTGGATTGCGTCGGTCTGCTCGCTTGCCGGTTTTGGCTGCTATTTACACTGAGCTGCAAATCCCAATCCTATTGATCACCGATCGAACTGACCATGCCCTCTCACAATTTGATGAGTTGGCACTCATAGCTCCGGATGCGGAACGTCATTTCTTCCCTGAGCCTGGACCTTTATTTTATGAGGATTCGCCGTGGGGAGAAAGAACCCGTCGTGACCGCTTGCTGTCCCTATCTCTGCTAGCTTCCCATCATATACCTGGTACGCGCACCTCATCCAAAGCACCCATAATAATCGCCCCAGCCCGCGCTATCATCACCCGTACGTTACCCAGGAGGGAATTCCTTAAATCTGTACAAGTAATAAAAATCAATCAAGCCTACCCCTTGGAAGAATTAGTCGATCAGCTCATTACCCTCGGTTATGAGCCGGTAAATACGGTCATTGCACCGGGGCAATTCGCCCGTCGAGGAGGCATCATCGACCTCTGGCCACCTTCCGAATCGGAACCGGTCCGCTTGGAATTCTTTGGTGATGAGATAGACAGCTTGAGATATTTCGATCCTGCATCCCAGCGCTCAACAAATAAAATCGATCAGCTGCTGGTATCTCCTGCCAGGGAGTTTATCCTTCCGGAACGAAAACTCGCTTCAGACCAACAGGAAAATCCATATAATGAATTTCACATCCCGGTCCTGCACTCATCTCCCGCCAGTTTACTGGATTATTTGCCCCGTAAAGCATTGGTCCTCCTAGACAACCTGGATGCCATCAAGGACTCTATCCTTGCGATTGAAGAACAGGCAGTGGAGATGCGCGGTGATTATATTGCAGAGAATTCATTATCTGAGGATTTCCCAATTCCATACCTGACCTTGAGCGAATTTCAGGATTCCTTATCCTCCCACCCCACCATAGAGTTGGGTCCGTCGGAGATGGTTGATGCAACATCATTTGCACAGCGGTTTACTTCTGGTCCCCGATTTGGAGGCCAATTAAAACCGCTGTTAGACAACATATCCCAACACTACCTCAAAGGCGACCGCATCGTTTTAATATCCCGGCAAGCCGCGCGTTTGAAGGAATTATGGTCAGAACTGTCTGCCCAGGGACAGGAGAACAGCACACCACCAGCCTTTTTTGATGGGAGTTTAACCGAAGGTTGGATTCTTTCCCAATCCACCTGCCCACCATTACATCTTCTGACCGATGGAGAAATTTTCGGTTGGCAGCGCCCTGAACCTCGGCAGCGTCACCGCACGCTGGCAGAAGCACCTGAAGCAGCGTATACCGATTTAGGGATAGGAGATTGGGTAGTACACATTGACCATGGTGTTGGTCAATTCCTGGGTTTGGTCACGCGGGCAGTAGATGGAGTCGATCGGGATTATCTGACCGTTGAATACGCTGAGGGCGATCAACTCTATGTCCCTGTCCACCAGGCTGATCGGGTAACAAAGTATGTGGGTTCTGACAAGCGTAAACCTTCACCAACCCGGCTCGGCAGCATCGAGTGGCGCAATGTAAAGACACGGGTAAAAGAAGCTGTTGAAGAGGTAGCTGAAGATCTGCTCAGCCTTTACGCGCAACGGCAAGTCAGCGTGGGGCACGCGTTTTCTCCGGACAGTGCATGGCAAGAAGAGCTTGAAGCCAGCTTCCCTTATATTGAAACCGAGGATCAGATTCGGGTTTTGGCCGATGTAAAACAAGACATGGAAAGCCACCAACCGATGGACAGATTGATCTGCGGGGATGTTGGTTATGGGAAAACAGAAGTAGCTTTAAGAGCTGCATTTAAAGCTGTTATGGATGGGAAACAGGTCGTCATGTTGGTGCCAACAACAATCCTGGCTCAACAACACTACAAAACTTTTCGAGAACGGTTAGCAGCTTTTCCAATTGAAGTAGAAATGCTCTCACGCTTCCGCTCCGCCAGGCAACAGAGCGAAATCCTCATTCGACTGGCTATGGGCAACCTTGATATCATTATCGGGACTCACCGCTTGCTGCAGAAAGATATCGAATTTAATGATATGGGATTATTGATTATCGATGAAGAACAGCGCTTTGGTGTCACCCACAAAGAATACCTCAAACAATTGCGCACTGAAGTTGATGTACTGACACTGACGGCAACCCCCATACCCCGCACCTTGTATATGGCATTAACCGGGGTGCGAGACATTTCTACCATCAACACCCCCCCCGAAGAACGGTTGCCAATCATCACCCATGTGGGCACATATTCCAAGAGCCTGGTCCGCAGGGCCATCCTGAGGGAATTGGATAGAGGCGGTCAGGTCTTTTTTGTTCATAATCGGGTTCAAACCATCTCGGCTATGCGCAGCCACCTCGACAGACTGGTTCCTGAAGCACGTATTGCCATTGCCCATGGGCAAATGGATGAAAATGATTTGTCCGCAAGAATGGAGCAGTTCTCAACAGGGAAAATCGATGTCTTGCTGAGCACATCGATCATCGAATCCGGGCTTGATATTCCTAACGCCAATACTTTAATCGTCGATCGCGCCGACACCTTTGGACTTTCTCAACTCTACCAGCTCAGGGGACGGGTCGGACGGGGAGCCCAACGCGCCTACGCATATTTCTTTAAACATCGCCGCAAAAAACCATCCCAGGAAGGTCGCCAGCGCTTGGAGACCATTGCCGAAAATATCCAGCTTGGCGCTGGTTTCTCAATTGCTATGCGCGATTTAGAAATCCGCGGGGCTGGAGATTTCTTGGGTACTCGCCAGCATGGACACATCGCTGCGGTTGGATTCCACCTTTATACCCGTTTACTGACGGAATCAGTATCCCGTTTACGAAAAGAACAGGGACTTCCACCAGATCCAACCATTGCATCACTGGATTCTCTACGACCCTTGGTCAGTGTCGATCTTCCGATTAATGCCCACATCCCTTCAGATTACGTCCCCGATAAGAATATGCGCCTTCGTCTATATCGTAGAATTGCTGATCTCAGATCTCTCGCTGAGATCGATGCCATCTTCGAAGAATTCACTGATCGCTTTGGTATTCCTCCGAAAGCGGTCCGAAATTTGCTGTTCCAATTGAAAATAAAAATATTAGCCGAGCTGACAGATATTTCAAGCGTTAGTGTCGAAAACAACCAGATCGTTTTGCGTTTTCGAGGCGATGCGCTGCCAACAGATTTACCTGCTCTTAAACCCGGTGTGAGAATCGGCAAAACCTCCCTCTGGATTGCGTATAAATCAATTCCAAAATGGTCAGAGGAATTACTAGAAGTTTTCCAAGATTTACTTCAAGGTAAAGTTGTTGAATCATCTAATTTAAGTGAATTCTAATTAACTTTGATCAACTTTGTTTTGACTTTTATACCATCGCCAAGTATAATAACAAGCCGCGGATGCTGCACCCCACAGCATCCCCGAATTCCATTCTAGCGATTATTTCGCCACCAGGTCGGCGAGTGTGTTAGAAAATTTTTTATTGGAGCGTGCGCTATGGAAGAGAATGTTGTAGCGACCCCTGAAAACGCGGAGATTACTGAGCTTGCGGATGTTAAACGCAAAATGCAGTTCACAGGCACTGTCATAAAAGCCGCACTTGCTGGTGCAGTAGTGGATATCGGAGTCGAGATCCCCGGCGTGGTCCACATTTCTCAGCTGCAAAAAGAACCGGTAAACCGGGTAGAGGATGTCGTCCAGGTTGGTCAATCTGTGGACGTATGGGTTAGGCGAGTTGAACCCAGAAGGGAGCGCCTTGAATTAACCATGATCGAACCGCTGCCCCTGGAGTGGCGCGAAATTGAAAAAGATATGGTTTTAAAAGGCAAGATAAGCCGCATCGAAAAATTCGGTGTCTTTGTAGAAGTCGGTGCCGAGCGACCCGGTTTAGTACACATCAGCGAGATCACCCACGAATATATCAAAGATCCACAACAAGAAGTGAAGGTGGGTGATGAAGTTGAAGTAAAAGTGTTGGAAGTAAATCGCCGCAAGAAGCAGATAAAATTAAGTATGAAAGCGCTTGAGGAAAAACCAGTCTATGAAAAAAAACCGGTTTCCAAGAATAAGGTAAAACCATCTAAAGCTGCTGAGCCTGAAGAAATAGAAGAAGCCATTCCCACAGCAATGGAAATGGCTCTCAGGGAAGCAATGGAAAAATCAACTCCTGATGCTTCAGAAGAAAAAAGAGAATCCAGTACCAAAGCAGTTACCTCCGATCCTGAACTCGATCAAATTCTTGCTCGCACGTTAGAGCATAAAGTGAAAACTGCATCCTGATAGAAGGATGCCGCTGAATAATAGCAAAAGGGACTGTCTGAGCATCAGACAGTCCCTTTTTTGCTCAAAATTTCGCCTTATTAGTTGATCAAGTCCTAAGCTGACACAATATTTGGGCCGAAACCCGGATCATCCACCCGGACAAGGTCAAAAAATGATCTCCAGCACCTTGGATTTCAGGCTAATCGCGCCATCCATACGCATCAACATCACTTTCAACAATATCGACCTCGTCAAAAACCCTTTTACTATTGGCTCCCGATTTCGAATTGGATCGTGAATTGAAGGGCCAAAAATTCAATTTTGTTCGCCAGCCAGTTTTTTGGCTTTTGCTATTCCATTCAACTTCTTCATTCGTGTAATATGCGGAGTAATAAGGATTTCCAGTATAGTATCCTATACTCCTGGCTGGAATGCGATTTAAGGCAACACCAATTACTTTAGCACCGGAACGACTGATCTGCTCCATCATGGCGCTTATGGCTGGTTTCCGCGTATGACTCAATCGAATGATCAATAGGACCCCATCTACTTTAGAAGCCAGCACGGGGGCATCCGCGACGACAAAGGGTGGTCCGTCGATGATCACAATATCGGCTGTGGATCCCAATGTTGCCATTATTTCACTCATTTTTTTCGACCCAAGCAGCTCAGAAGGATTCGGCGGCAAATCTCCAGCCGTTATAACCGAGACCTCCCCACCGGACCATTTCTTGGAAACATCTTCAAGAGCAGTTTCGCCGCGAAAGACATCAGTCAGACCGATCTTGTTTTGGAAACCGTAAAAATTGTACACGTTCGGTCTGCGCAAATCTGCATCCACCAAGATCACACTCTTCTCAGCCTGAGACATAACGATCGCCAGGTTTGCAGCCACAGAGGTCTTTCCGACTTCCATTTCGGTGCTGGTGACCAATATTGTCTTCAACGGTTGGTCAACTCCTGCGAATTCCAGATTGGTCCTCAAAGTCCGCATTTCTTCAACACTTGGATGTCGTGGATTGTCCGCCGCATAAAGTGCTCCAACATCTTTGATATCCAGCTCGGACAAATAACCAATCACGGGTGCTTGAGTTAATTTCTCTACCTCCTCGGGACTCTTTACCGTGTCATCGATATACTCAAGCACGAAAGCTGCCACCACAGCCAGCGATAAGCCAACGGTTGCGGACAGCAAGATGATGAGCATTTTATTCGGACCAATGGGTACAACTGGTTTATAAGCTTCTTCGATCACGCTGATGGAGTTGATTGCCCCGCTCTGGGTGTTTGCCAGCAGACCGGAATAAATTCCCTGTAAATCTGCCAATTTCGCCTCCAGGGCGGTGATTTGCGCCTGTGTATCCGCAATCTGACGGGCAGAATCCATCCCTCCGAGGGCTTCACGCAAGATCTGAATTTCATTCTCGGTTTCT
>JALHTN010000261.1 GCA_022865865.1 Anaerolineales bacterium | reverse complement strand
GGTTTTGCAGGCTGATTGATGTGGTTCATGAAGGGGATAGGCAGCCTTATAGCCAGTCTTTTCTCCTGAACAAGATGATCACTATGACGGATAACAGGACTGACACAATAATCAGATAGGCGAAAGTAGTTGGCTCAGATCTTCCGGGTAGTTGGACGTTCATACCATAAAGGCTGGCAATAAGCATAGGAACGCTGATGATTATCGTGATGGCTGCAAGGAACTTCATGACAGTATTGAGGTTGTTGGAGACTATCGACGCGAAGGCATCCATCATTTGGGTAAGAATGTTTTGGGCAATATCGACTTGGTATATTGCCTGACGAATCTCGATCAGCGCATCCTCTGCCAGCCCCTCATCTTCAGAAGACCATACAAGAAAGTCTCCCTTTCGAAGCTTCTCTAACAGCATTTCGATGGAATTCAAAGCAGTTGTGAAATAGATCAGACTCTTCTGATAGTTCAAAAGCTGGAGAACTTCACGATTTCGAAGCGAATTCTGGAGGCGGCTTTCGGCCTCATCGACACCACGATTAATATCTTGCAGATAAGCGAGGTACTCAGATCCGGCGAACAAGAGTAACCTGAGGACAAATTGCGTCATATCATTTGAACTCAGCCCAGACGGGGGGTTTGCCGACAACTCCTCTTGGAGCCCCATCGGCATAGGCTCGATCGTAACGAGAAGATCGGGAAGTAAGAAAATGCTGGTCGGTGCGGTGACGTACGGTATACCAGCCCCTCTCGTCTGATCATAAGGCAGGTGCACCACTATAAAGACGATATCCCCACGCCTCACTACACGAGATCGTTCGTTGGAGTCGAGTACGTGTCCCAACAGCTCAAGCGGAATTCCTATCTCTTGGAGTTGAGAAAGTTCGGGCTCAGTGGGGCTGACCGCATGCACCCAACTTTGACGAACAATTCGATTCGTCCTGTGAGTTGCCTCTCCATCAAATTTCAGCACACTGATCACTTTTTGCCTCCGATGCAATCCTTAAACGCGACATTCGACTGTGTAACTCTTCTTGAGAAGAAATATATTACTAATCATCCGATTTTCGTGATTAGAATGTGTTTGCTGTATATTTGAATTATATCCGACATAACCCAAGAGGTAGCCTTTGTCACAACCTCAACAAACTTCTCGACCAAGCTTGCACTGAGCTTATCGAATGTGTGCGTGATCAGATCTAGGTCAAATGTTATTTCTCCCGTACGGAAGAATATTATTCCTATTGGGTGCGAGAATATAACTTCTTCCCCAAGGTAAAAGTAAATCAGCCTGGGCGGCCCTTTCAGTCACCCATGTAAAATAGGGATATCGGAAATTCGATCAATTCATCGGCAATTCTGCCAACTTTTCTCGCCGTTTAGAGCAATTAGACGCTTAGAACCCCTCAACAAGCGAGTCCGAGGAACAGATTCTATACTTCTCACGCAATGAGTTTGAGCGGTATCACTGAAACTATTAATACAACAAAATCACTCAAGTCCGCTTTTTGTTCTTGACCCACTGAGATTCCCCTGATTAAGCGGAATGGTTTTCCTTCGAATGTATTGATAATGTAAGGTTGAAGGAATTCGGTTCACCTTCGAGAATTTTCCAGTTGAAAGTTGCGGCATAAACTGCCTCCGTATCAACCAGCCAGTAATAGTTTCTGTCCTATACCTTCCTCTTGTGTTTATGCGGCGCACGCTGATCTTGAAGATCATCCTGCTCTGTATATGATTCTCTACTGCCAGAGAAACTGATTTGATTATAGAAGAACGGATTCCTTTCTTCAAGGCTGAACAAATTTGAACCATCCCAAAAGAACACAAAAGCGACGTAAACTAATATTAGAAAAATCTGCAAGGTTTGAGAAGGATGGAAATACGGTTCTATGATTTTTTGTTCAGTATAAAATAGCCCGATTCCCAGTAAGATCATGGAACTGAAATAGATCAAAATACATTGCCAATTACCTTGTTTAACATTCCCCATTCCTGCAATCAGTATGAATAAGAAACTTTTAAATATTGAATATCTCTTCAATTTATACAATCCTAAAATTTCCTGTCAACTATTCAATACACCTTTGTTTTAGAAAGAACTCCTTCTAATCACACCTGTACAAATTGGTAAATCTCCATTGGCATATTTTTGTCTCTGCCAACTTCAATACTCCGGCTGGAATTCAAGGAGAATGCTCCCCCTTGTTCAAGATGCCGTAGTGTAGAGAGCGCGAAATATGTCGCGCCCGATCCAAGCCTGGGAATCAGGCAATCAACTACATTACCTGGTTGCCCAGTATCTGGTGAATCGTATTGCATATCGCTGGCAATAATTAAATCGAACTCGTCTATTGCAACGAAACTAAAATCAATACCAATTTTGTTGGCTTCTTCATAAAATCGGCGATTTTCGTAACTATCGATATTCTTGCTATTATCCAGAAGCCAGATTTTCACCCATATCTCCCGGTTTTGTTCTTATTGTTATTTGGTTTTCTGGTTTAATTCTCATGAAACTGGCCACCCTCAAACTTCAAACCGTACCTAGATGCTGCCAGATATAAAATCTCGGTGATCAGGACGTTGTAGGGCATTCCTTCTGCTTTAGCCATGATGCACAAGTCACTCACTTGCGGATTCAATCCTGGCAAAGTGTTTATTTCGAGCAGGTATGGTTGCCCATTTACGCCTAAGCGAAAATCAACCCTTGCGACGTCACATACATTTAGAGATTGAGCAGCTCGCTTGGTCAGCCTAATTAATTTTTGCTGTAACGATTCAGGTATGTCTGCTGGACAAAGGTAAGCAGGGGCGCCGCTCTCCTCAGGATAGAAGCTTTTTGAGTCATGTCCGTAAACTCCGGGACTTACACTCAGCCGGGTATCAATTTCAAGCACTGGGAAGAAGTGATAGCCATCCGCGTCATAATGCTCGGGTCTACGCCGGTGAGGGAAATTTGAAGTATTACCAATAAATCCAACCGTGAATTCCCGACCCGGAAGGTATTCTTCGATTAGGACCGGTTGTTTATAGGTATTTATTGACCATGCTACTCGGGTGGTCAATTCCTTAAAATTTCTCACGATTGCATTCTGGTCGATTCCCATCCCCGTGCCTTCATGAGCTGGTTTGACGAACATTGGAAATCGGAGGGCAGTATGGGTTAGACCATCCAGGGATGAAAATTCTCGGAAAGGTGCCGTTGGTAAACCCATCTCTCTCCAGATCCGCTTTGTCTGGGTCTTATCCAAGGAGATTGCATTTGCTACCACGCGGGATGCAGTATATGGGATACCCAACATTTCGCATAAGGCTGGTACTTGCGCTTCTCGCCCATCGCCTATTAAGCCTTCAGCGATATTAAATATAATGTCTGGGCGCAACTTGTTCAATAAACCTGGGAGTGAAGCATCTCCTTCACAAAAGGTCACTATATGCCCATCTGATTCCAATGCCGCTTTAATCGCTTCAATTGTTTCCTGCTGATCGAATTCTGCATCGGCATCAGACGGATCATCCGGTTTTTTTTGGTATTCATCTTTGAGATTGGCTACCAGCGCAATTCGCCAGGGAGGTTTGTCTTCCTTGTCTGCGTTATTTTCCAAGGATGATAGAGAGGTTTTGTGATATTGCAATGAATACTTCCTCGTGGATTCAACCTACCAATGCGGCTTTGAAGGTTGAAAAAAGTTAGCTTCGGTAGGAAAAGATCGGCTTTGAATCTGGAATTATGTAATTTATCCTTACGAAACTTCCAGGATCTTCACCATGTATATTCCTCCGGGAGCTTTGACCACAACGTCATCTCCCGGACGATGTCCAATTAACGCGCTGCCTAAAGGCGATTCATAAGAGATCAATCCTTGAACTGGAGAAGCTTCTACCGGTCCTACGATTGTATAGCTCACAGG
>JALHTN010000260.1 GCA_022865865.1 Anaerolineales bacterium | reverse complement strand
ATCCCCGCAAGGTACCTCCACACAGCTGCAGGCATTGCGCGTCTCTCCGACTGGAAAAACACTTTGGCATTACTGCATACAGCGCTATCCAAGCTGTCACCCAGTCTGTTATCGACAGAGCGATAGAGACCAACCGGGGTGAATTTCACCTCTTGATTTAGTCAATAATACTGGAGTAATGATGAAATCCTTAATCCAAGAACTCGTTGAAACAACCAGCCCATCTGGATATGAAACTAAAGTCCGCGATTTGATCCGATTAAGAGTCGAACCCTTGGCAGACGAGGTGCAGGTAGACGCCCTCGGAAACCTGATCGCCACCAAGGGACAAATCAAAACCGGTGGGAAAAAGATCATGCTGGCCGCCCATATGGATGAGATCGGCATTATCGCAACTCACATCGATGACTCTGGCTTCGTTCGCTTCACACCCCTAGGAGGTGTGCGCCGACAGACCTGTATCGGTGGGCGTGTCCGTTTCCTTGATGGGACTCAGGGTGTCATCAGCTATGAAGAATTGGACGACATTTACAAGCTGCCTACCTTCAACCAGATGTATATCGATGTCGGAGCAAGCAGTCGTGGTGATTGTCCAGTACGCGTGGGTGATGTGGCCGCCTTCGACCGGACATTCTCAGCTTATAGTGAACGCCTGGTATCCAAAGCCATGGATGACCGAATTGGTGTAGCGGTGCTAATTGAGACCCTTCGACTTCTCAAAAGGACACCCAATCAAGTTTTCTTCGTGTTCAGCGTACAAGAGGAAGTAGGATTACGCGGCGCAACGACCGCTGCCTATGGGCTCGACCCTGATGTGGGTATCGCGGTTGATGTTACCCGTTCAGGTGACACACCCAAGGGGATCAAAATGGATGTCTCGCTGGGATCAGGGCCGGCGGTGAAAGTCCGTGATAGTGGTATGCTCTCGGATCCGCGGATTGTCAACTGGATGGTAGACACGGCTGAAAAAGCACAGATCCCATACCAACTGGAGGTTCTCGAAGCCGGAACCACCGATGCGCGCGCCATTCAGCTCACCCGGGCTGGCGTTCCAGCGGGTTGTATTTCGATCCCCTGCCGTTATGTTCATGCCCCTTCAGAAATGGTTGACTACAATGATGTTCAAAATGCTGTCCAATTGCTGCTCGCACTCATAAAACAAAAAGTGAACTTGGATTAGATTGCCACCTGAATTCCGTGAAAGTCTGGTTACCTATGAAAAAAATTATGGTAGGTTTATTTATTCTGGTGATCCTCTTGGCGAATTGCGCCCAGTCTCCAATTCAAGAAACAAATTCTACACCTGAACCCCCATCCACACCTACCGACAGCTTAATACCAACGCAAGAGAGCACACAATCTGCACCGGAACCCACAATTTTACGCTTGTGGGTGCCACCGCAGTTTGATCCTGCCAGCGATACGCCATCTGGAAATCTGCTTCAAGAGCGATTAGAGCAATATACTGCTCAAAGACCGGATATACGTATTGAGACACGGGTCAAGGCATCCAGCGGTAGTGGAGGTTTGCTCGACTCTTTGAGTTCCGCAAACGCAGCTGCGCCCATGGTAGTGCCAGACCTAATACTGCTGCCCCGCTCCAGTTTGGAGATCGCAGCCCTCAAGGGTTTACTATTTCCATACGATGGGTTAACCAGCACTCTCAACGATAGTGATTGGTATCCATATGCACAAGAATTGGGGCAGATTCAAACCAGCACGTTTGGATTGCCCTTCGCGGGCAATGCTTTGGTTTCTCTCTACCGTCCCTCTGAAATCGAAATGCCAGCAACTGACTGGTTATCCGCGCTCGAAGTAGGGCAGCCCATCGCCTTCCCAGCAGCTGAAGAGGAAGCCTATTTTCCACTCGCTGAATACCTTTCTACGGGCGCACCAATTCAGGATGCCGATGGACGGCCCTTCCTGGATATTGCCGCTTTAACTGATGTGCTTAATTTCTTCCAGGAGGCAGAATCGGCAGGGGCGATGCCATTCTGGTTGACTCAATTCACAAATGACGAACAATCCTTAGAGGCTTATACAGAAAACCAGGTCAATACTACCGTGACCTGGATCAACCGCTACCTGAGCACGCTCCCCGGTGATACCGCAGCAGCTCCAATCATCACGCAAGATGGAACCCCGTTCACACTAGCAAGTGGTTGGGTGTGGGCACTTTCCAACCCCCAAACCGAACGCCATGCGGTGAGCGTTGATCTGGCAGAATTCCTTACTGATAGCGGTTTTCTATCAGAATGGAGCGAGACTGCCGGTTATCTTCCCCCTCGTGCATCTGCGCTCGAAGGATGGTCAAATGTAGCTTTACGCAATTTGGTGACCAAGGTGGTTGAATCTGCCCGGCTGATCCCATCAAATGAAGTTATGGCAGTCATCGGCCCCGCTCTTAACCAGGCAACTGTCGCCATATTAAAACAACAATCCACACCTGCTAGGGCAGCAACTGAAGCCATCGAAAGCCTTGAAAGTCAACAATAAGGTTTTTTTACTCATTTTTAATCAAACTATTAACTGCAGCTCGCTCTAACCACTGGTCCGGTCAGTTGACGAATAAGATAGGCAGTGTTATTATGCGGTCCGGAGACATTTTGCATGCAAGACGAAAAACTCCCTCAAGAGCTCCAGGATTCTTCCGAGGAGCTCTTTACGACAAGTGAAAAGGACGATATCGATGCGGCCCCCGTGGAAGAGCCTAAGACAGAATCTTCCCGAGAGAGCCGCCTTTTCTTGATCCTGGGTGGTTTATCACGCCTCGGCATCGCTGATCCGGTATTACGGATTGGCACCCATATGCTGTTTATCGCCCTTGCCCTGCTTGTAGTTTGGATTATGAGAGGCTATTACCTGCGCTCGCAAGAACCCGAACTGCCACAACTAGCTGCCCAGGCAGCCATCTTGCCCACAGCTACGCCAACACATGAATTACCAGATCTACCACCACTCTCCGTCAACGGAAAGGGGTACCAGGTTGGTATCCCTCGTTTGGCACAGGTGCACACCACAATTCCCACCCGGCCCAGAACAGAAATGACCACATACATCGTCCAACCTGGAGACACTGTTTTTGGTATCGCGGAGCAATTTGGCCTCAAACCTGAAACGGTCTTGTGGGGCAATTATTTCATCCTGGCAGATAATCCACATGCCTTAACCGAGGGGCAGGAATTGAATATTCTGCCTTTGGACGGCACCTACCATCGCTGGTCAGCGGGTGAGGGCTTGAACGGGGTTTCACAAGGATACAGCGTCACTCCTGAAGATATCATCAACTGGGCGGGGAACAATTTGAACCCTGAGACTCTGGGGGATTGGGCAAATCCTAACATTGAACCAGGCACATTTTTAGTTGTGCCTGGAGGATCACGGCAGTATGTCACCTGGAGCGCGCCGCAAATTACCCGTGCAAATCCTGGTGTTGCTAAATTCATCGGCCCAGGTGCCTGCGGTACGATCATGGATGGCGCAGTTGGCACAGGCGCATTCATTTGGCCCAGCGGAGCTCATTTCCTATCCGGGTATGATTACTCGCCTTCCACAAACCACTTCGCCATCGATATCGATGGCGATCTTGGTGAACCCATGTGGGCGGCAGATAGCGGCGTGGTGGTATACGCGGGTTGGAACAACTTTGGTTATGGGAATATGGTGGTCATTGATCATGGAAATGGTTGGCAGACAGCATACGCTCACATGCAAGTGTACACCGTTGTTTGTGGTCAAAGCGTCTTTCAGGGCACACCGATCGGCACGATCGGCAGCACTGGCAAATCAAGTGGACCTCACATCCACTACGAGATGCTGCATGACAGTTACGGAAAAGTAAATCCCTTTGACTTTTTACCCTAGCTAATCCACTTGAATTGTGTCATCTAATCAACCTGCCAATAATAGTATTGGAAGGTTTTTTTAGTCTTGATAACAAATCTTAACGCTGGTTACAGTTCTGCAGCCAGGAAGGGTACCAGCATTTCGTCAGCAGATAACCCGCCATGCCTGCCCATCAAATGGTCTGCTTTTGGAGACCACCACAGATAGGACTCCCCACTCGAGACCACGATTAAATCTCCCAATCGATCATAT
>JALHTN010000259.1 GCA_022865865.1 Anaerolineales bacterium | reverse complement strand
CATCCACACCCGAAGCAGCATCCGCAAAATTCTGGACTACCAGGGGATCCAACACCAAGCGGTGGCTGATGGCAGCGGTCTCATCCAATTTAAGATTATAAAATGCATCCGCCAGATCCATATCGCGGTCCACCCTTTCAATCTCGGCAGCCTTCAGGTAGTTGCCGATCACCCTCGAGATGGCAGCCGCACTCAAGCTGACCGTCAATACTGCGACCAACGCAAAAGAAAAGACCAGCACTAATCGCAGCCGACCCCCAAAAATGCTGGAGACAAATCGATTCATGTCACACTCTAAGCAAACGAATAACTGCAAACAACTGTAAGCAGCCGGGCAGTAACATCACCATTTCCGCAGGGTGGTAAACATAGCCTGCTGTCCCACTGCTGGAATGGAAGAGGTGCTGTAAGGTTCACCTCTTCCATTCCCGGTGGGGGAATTTTAAGCACATATCGCACAAAATCTGAGGAAAAAGAATCCCAGACCAGCACTAAACAATTACATTTCTTTTTCCCTGCTGAGCAGCCACTTAACTTTGCTGACTAAATCCTCCGGGTCGATCGGTTTGTCTACAAACAATTCCACCGGCAGGTAATCAATATCAGGTTCGAAAGCCAGAGGGGTTGTGCTGTGAATTGCGGTCAGCATGAGAATTGGAATGTCTTTAAACTCAATAAACTCCGAAGTTGGATCAGGGCTGTGCAGTTTTAGCGCCATTTGAAATCCTTCGGTTTTTGTTTCCATCATCACATCCAGGATGATTAAATCTGGATGCTCAGTTTTTATCGTCTCGATACCTTGCTCACCGCTGGAAGCTTCGGTCACTTGGTAGCCTTCTGCCTCCAGGCTCATACGGACAGCCAATACGATATCTGGATCGTCATCGATGATTAAAATCTTGGACATTTTATTAACTCCTTTCTCTTGAACAGCAGTGTATCTTTTGGTTTTACTTAATACCGCATTTGTTTTTTCCATCACAGGTTACTTCTTAGTTCCTTAAATCCTTCAATATGGAGCTGCATATTGCTGGTACTGCATTTTGGACGATATCACTCAACTCGTTGGAAAAGTTCACCTCCTTCGGTTGTACACCGTAGATTACAATTTCCGGCAGTTCTATTTTCAGTGCATTGCACAGTTCCAATACTCCCGCCAGGCCCAGGCCGTGCATCGAAATATTTGTATTCCGGTCAAGGTTTAAGATGATATTTTCGTTCAATTTAAATCGCTGCCATTCTCCTGGGTTTTGATTCAAATATGCTGAGTCAACAATCATCACTTTTCTAAATCTTTGTGAGAGAAATGCATCCATTAAATGAACAGGCGAGCCGTCGTATTGAAAGTAAATATTATCAGGCAAATTGCCATATTTTGCTAATCTTTCCAGGACGACTATTCCCACACCGTCATCACCGCGCATTGAACTGCCAAGCGCTGTGACGAGTGTGTCATCAGCCGGGGAACCGGATTTGGGGCAGCATGTTTGGCTGCTGTTAATAATCGCGGGCGAAGAGAAGCCAACTTCAATCTGCATGTCAGACAAACTTCACCTCCAGGGTGTGCGTGGCGCAGGAAATGCAGGGGTCGTAAGCCCGCACCAGCATCTCAATCCGGCGGGTTATCTCTTCTTTGGGTAAATTGATGATGGAAGGCACGTATGAGCGCATATCCATTTCTATATTAGCCAGGTTTTGAGCGGTTGGGATCACGCAGTTCGCAGCGGTGATGATGCCGCTCTTTATCACATAATTGTGGAACAGCGTGCCACGAGGTGCTTCGCAGGCGCCCACTCCTTCTCCCGAAATTCGATCTGGAATAACAGGCTCTTCCTGTTTAATACCGCTTTTTAACAAAGTCTGGATGATCTCAATGGATCTTTCAACGCAGTGCACGATTTCGACAACCTGGGCTTTCGTATTCAGATAGGGATTGGTGCATTTGGGTAATAAATCCAGAGCGCTCGCTGCGGCGTATGCTTTTTCGTGCAGCTTATCCTGGTTGATATTAACCCGCGCCAGGGCACCCACCATATAGGATTGGCGCTGGTTTCGAGCGTGCTTCGCGCTTGAATGGCTGATCTGAAATTCATTCGTGATCTTTTTATATTCTTCCAAAGGCCATGGACCGCCGTCTGTACTGGTAATTACACCATCCAGAAGGCAGTATTCATCCTCGCTGCGCAGGGCAATATATTCTGTGTCGCGTTCAAAATCGGGAAAAGTCAGGCTCTGGAACAGTTCCACAGTCTTTTCTACGTCCTGCCTGATATCTAGCAAGCGTTCATGCAAGTCGAGTAATTGCTGATCAGATGGCAGGTGTGTGAAGCCGCCTACCTTCATCGCGATCGGGTGTGTGTGGCGGCCGCAGACCACCGCGCAGATATCTCCACACAATTTCTTCATGCGCAGCGCTCGATGAATGACATCAGGAGAGCTGCGGGCAAGCGGAATCACACTGCCCACGCCAAATAAATCAGGGGCTGCTAACATGTATACATGCAGGGTGTGGCTGTCCATCATCTCCCCACACAGGTTAAGTAAGCGCAGCAGATTGGTTTGCTGGCTGTTTTCGACGCCAAATGCTTTTTCAACAGCTCTCAAGGAGGCAGTAGCATGAGTAACGGCGCAGATTCCACAAATGCGGGAGGCAAGATGTGAGGCCTGTTCATACTGCATACCGCGCAACATTGCCTCAAAGAAGCGCGGTGCTTCCACGATTTCCAGGTCGCACTGTTCCAATACGCCGCTGCTGACATCGACAACAATGTTACCGTGACCTTCTACCCGGGTAAGGTGGTGCAGGTCGATGCGAACATTTTTCTTGTTATTAGGAGCCATGGGCATTTACCTTATTAGGGTTCGATTGGTAGGATTGGAAAAGCTTGAACTTGTTCATGAAAACATGCTGATCAAGGCCGTATTCAGCCAACGCAATCTGCATCCCGGCGGTATTTGCGGAAGTCGTGCTGCCGCGGCAGCCGTCGCAGCCAACCCCATATGACGGGCATATTGCCCCACATCCCGCTCTTGTCACCGGCCCCAGACAGGCTTTACCATAATTAAAAATGCACACATTTTCCTTCAACTTACACTCGATGCACACAGGATAGTCCGGGATAGACAGCTTGCGCCCCTGCAGGAGCGCCTTTACATTTTTAACGAACTCCTCTCGATCAATCGGACAGCCAGGGATAAACCCATCAATGGGGATAACCGCCTCAATGGGTGCGCTGGGCTTTGTGCTCGGAAACCTGTCGCGATTACCGTAAACGTAACGCTGAACCTCTGCCTGGGACTGGTAATTTCGAAAGGCATTGACGCCTCCAAGGTGGGCGCAAGCTCCCAGAGCGATTACAATCTGTGCTTTTTGGCGAATTTCTTTTAATCGATTTTCATCCTCGGATCGCGTGTATGAACCTTCCACGAAGGCAATATGATAATCATCACCCTTCTCGCTGATTGCCTCACGAAATTGGACAATATCTATGGCCTCCAATAATGTCGGGTAGTTTTGTAAGGAATCGATAACTGTCAATTGACAACCTTCGCAGCCAGCGAAATCAAAGAATGCAACTTTCGGTCTGACAACCGGCTTCATAAGGCTTCCTCCTGGTGTTTAATCTGGTCATATGAAAAGCAGGGTCCATCCTGGCAAGCATAGAATTTGTTGATCTGGCAGTGGCCGCATTTACCCAGTCCACATTTCATGCGGCGTTCTAGACTCAACCAGATGTTGCCGTCGCGTATCCCTAATCCGATCAGCTCCATCAATACGAAGCGGTACATGATGGGCGGGCCGCATGTGATGGCAACCGTATTGGGTGCATTAACATGAATCTTTGGGAAGAGCGTGGTGATTACACCCACATTTCCCGCCCAGTGCTCATCCGGGTTATCTACAGTTACATGAAGTTCTACGTCCTGGCGTGCACCCCAGGCTTGCAGTTCATCGGTGAACAGCAGTTCACCAGGATTTTTAGCGCCGTATAAGATGGTCACGCTCCCAAAATTGCTGCGTTCGTCAAGCACCTGGTTGATTAACGAGCGTAATGGAGCCAGGCCTAACCCACCAGGAGCAAACAGGATGTCCTTACCACGCATTCGTTCGATCGGAAATCCTTGACCAAATGGTCCGCGCAAACCGATGGAATCACCTGGTTCCAATCGATGCAGAGCGTTGGTCAGATCGCCTGCTCGTCGAACGCATATCTCCAATTTTCCGTTGCTGCGGCTGGGTGAAGACGATATGCTGATCGGTGCCTCACCAATACCGAATAGTGAAATTTGCACAAATTGACCCGGCTTGTGGCTCAGTGACATACCATCTGGTAGAGCTATGGTGAACAGCTTTTCAAGCTCAGTCAGCGGACGTATATCCAGGATTTGTGCCTGCGCCGGCATATAAATCGAATCATCCAACAAGGTATCTAAAAGTTGAACGCTCACGGGATGGTTGCCTCCTGGCGTATCTTACGAGCTGCAGAATGGCGTCGAAAAAGCTGGTTGAGCACTGCTATAGGTGTTATGTTCACCAGACAAGCTTCAGCACAGCGCCCGCAGCCCACACAACCGACCAGACCAGGGGCGATCGATTGGTACTTATATTTACGCAAAAAGCGGTGCCGCAGGCGGTTGGATTGTTTTGGGCGGAAATCATGCCCGCCTGCAACACAGGCAAATTGATCCAACTGGCATGAATCCCACACCCGTATTCGTTCTCCCGCAGTAAGCGCTAAATCCACTTGATCTTGGATATCGAAACAATAGCAAGTTGGGCAAACAATATTACATGAGCCGCATCCCAGACATTTTTCACCAAGCTCTTCCCACAGCGCAGAGCGGAAGAAATACGTCATCAGGCTGGGCAGTTCGGTGATGTCGGCTTCTAACTGGTAAGGAAAATTTGACCACTTTCTGCTCATGACGCGGTTGATCAGATTGTGATCCTCAGAAGTGGGATCCAACAGACAAGTTACACCATCCAGAAGTTTTCTGCCATCTTCAGAACCGATAAAGACCGCATAAGTGCTTCCTAAATCGATGAGATGCACGTCAAACTCCTCCGGGATACTCAATGTTCCCATATCTTTACAAAATGAGTGTTCGCTGCAGGGTTTGAGACATTCAACGCTCACCAGGGTGGTATTCTCACGCCTGGAATAATAGTGCTGGTCGGCATGGTGTTGGTTAAAGACAGCATCCAACAAACGGAAAGCATGCAGGTCGCAGGTGTGTACGCCCATGATGACTGTGGGAAAATCTTCAATAACCGCTTCTGCGAGATTTTCGCCTGTATTAAACTGGATCAATACCTCCTGCGTCGGCAAAAATACCTTTTTGGGGGGCAGAATAGTGGTTCCATATTCCAGCACAACCTGATCAGGAGTGTTTATCTCGCTAAAGACAAATTGGTCCTTAACAGACTGCGGCGCGATCAGCCGGTAATCCATCAAAATATGTTCAGTCCATTCCTTTACCGCTTCTTTTGGCAGAATCTTCAGGCTCATTATGCAATGCTCCTTTGCATGGCGGATAAACAGTGGTTAAAACTACCGTTCGACTGGTCGTTCATATAGCAATCTTCAAAAACATTTAATTCCGCATCCGGTTGAAGAACTGGGCTGAGTATCTCAACCAGAACGGGAAGCATGGCAGCCAGAGAAAATTTGACCAGAGGCGACCGCGCTCCACCAAACGATACATCAGCTGGCTGTATTCCCAGGATGGCAACCTGGCTGCCTATTACAGTGGCTACATAATCGCAAAGAATTTGCAGGGGCAGTGTGTGGGTAGAGAAGCTGAATCCAGTCGCATTTTGGGGATCAATACACCTTACGTTTCCGGGTTTAAGCCCCATCTGGGCAGCGTCGATAATCAACACCAGGTCGGGATCAAAGCGCTGCAGAACGCCAAACACATTTTCCAGCGCGATGGAGGCGTTAATCACCAGCAGCCTCTCACCGCCAACAGCATTCTGCTTTAAAGCGCGCACAATCATTACGCCGGCCGCATCATCGCCGTGTATTGAGCTGCCGATCCCAACGACTGCTGCCCGGGGTGATTTTACGTCCGCGCACAGACGCAGCACAACCTCATTCAGCGCATTCTGCCAGCACATGTTGAATGTCACCTGTTTCTCCAAACCATTTGGTGAAATGATCCTTATCCATCGCCGCCAGTTCCCAGACATCAGAACTCATCTCCAGGCAGCCGTGCATACAGCTGTGCACACATTGTGCACAAAAAGTACAGCGGTCGATGTGGTATTGCAGCACAAAGCGCTTTTCCTTTTTATCGATGACGATCACTTCAATCGCATTTGCCGGGCAGTCCATGGCGCAGATACCGCACCCGGTACATTTTTCCGGGTTCCAATCCAGACAGCCGCGTAATTTTGAGGGCGCTTCCTGCCGGTTTTTTGGATATAGTTGGGTAACGGGTTTCCGAAAAAGCGAACCAGCCACATCTCCGAACATAGCTCCGAGTTTCATAAAATCATCCTCCCGCCGATTATGAATATCCACTGCACTAACACCAGTAAAGCGCCGTAACGCCACCACAGACCCACTGTTTGGTCAATTCGCAGCCGGACCAGCAGCGCCTGCAGACCAGCGATGACCAGCAGCAAGGTAAGCGTCTTCAACAGAAAGAATATTGGGTTTGAAACTCCGCCCAGGTAAAATGCAGCGACCAATGTGAGACCGACTACCATTTCGACCCCTTTTCCCAGTCGAAACAAAGCTAACCCTCTACCACTGTATTCTGTCAATGCCCCGGCAACGATCTCGGTTTCAGCCTCTGGAGCATCAAAAGGCGGCAGCTCCAATTTACCCATCAATCCGATCAAAGCCACAATAAAGCCCAAGGGTTGGGTGAGTATCAGCCATCTCTGGCCTGTGTACGCCGTAATTTCACTGATTTGCCAACTTCCAGCAACCAAAGCTGGACCAAGCAAAGCCAGCATAAAGGGTGCTTCATAAGAAAAAAGCTGGGTTAATGTGCGTGTGGCTCCCACCAGGGAGAAACGGTTCATCGTGTTGGCTCCCGCAAGACCCATACACATGGTTAATAAGCTCAGCAGGTAAATGGTCACGATCAAATCACCATTAAAGCTGTAGGCCGGCTGGACGCCTACCATGGGAACATATAAAGCAGCAGTAAGGCCGCCTGCCAGGGCAACCACTGGAAGTATCCTGTATAAGGCTGGATTGCTGCCTTGCGGGATGACCTCTTCCTTAGCCAGCAGTTTAACAACATCTGCCAGCGGCTGGAACCAGCGTGGGCCGATGCGGTTCTGGAACTGAGCCAGCAGCTTGCGGTCCGCCCACTCGTAGAACAACCCTGCAGCCAGCAAGAAAAGGCCGCATGGGAAAAGTAATAATGATATTAGATTACGAATGATCTCCATAGTAATACCTAATCCCGAATTTCCGTAGTTCTTCCCACGTCCAAACACATTCATTATTTCCTCTACTGTTAATCCGAACCGAGCGGTCATTACATGAAAAACAGGGATCAATGCCAGCCAGGATCACAGGAATATCGGCAAGCTGGCTGCCGATGGCCAGCTTTAAAACGGAAGTCATGTTGCAGATGGTCGGCGTGCGCACCTTTATTCGCTCGGGTTTATCCGTACCATTGGATTTGATGAAATAGAACAGCTCACCGCGTGGGGCTTCAACCCGCACAATCGTTTCCCCCGCTTCTATTCTCCTTTTCATACGTACCCTCAATTCCCCGGGCGGCAGGCTGTCCAATATCTGGTTGATCAGGCGGCAGCTCTCAAGCATCTCTTTAATACGCACAACAAAACGCGCTTCCAGATCGCCGTTTGTCTCCAGGATGATGGAAACAGGAAACTGCGTGTACGCTGAATAAGGCGCTTCAACACGGATGTCGCGTGATACGTTCGAGGCGCGTGCGGTCGGACCAACCGCTCCCAGCACTTCAGCCTGATTGCGGGTCATACCGCCGATACCGCGCGTGCGCAGTAGGAATAAAGCGTCACTGGTGACGACTTCCAAATAATAATGCAGGCGCTGTTCGATGACCTCAAGCCCTTGACGGATGGCATCCTCTTGTGCGCTGCCAATATCATATTTGACACCCCCCAGCAGGTTAGCTGAATAATTAACCCGGTTGCCGGTCAGGCCTTCCAGGATATCCATTACGATTTCTCTATCCCGCCAACTGTACATAAACAGGGTATCAAAACCTGCTTCATGAGAAGCAACCCCCATCCACAGCAGATGGCTGTGCAGCCTTTCGAGTTCAGCCACAATTACGCGGATCGCTTGTGCCCTTGGAGGGGCTTCTACACCAGCTAATTTTTCAACTCCCAGACAGTAGGCGGTAGCGTGAATGTGTGAACATATGCCGCAGATCCGCTCCAGAAGGTATTGGTTTTGGACCCAGGTGCGCTCTTCAACAGCCTTCTCAATGCCCCGGTGGGCATATCCCAGGCGAACAAATGCATTGGTGACAATTTCTCCATCAACAGTGAGCGAGAAAAAAGCGGGTTCTTTCAGCGCTGGGTGCTGCGGGCCGATCGGAACGGTAAACTTTTCGCCAGTTTTGTTCTTTTGCATTTCTGCACCTTTATCTAACCCTGCTTATCCAGTATCTGCGTATTAAAATCCTTACGAAGTGGATACACATCTTCTGGCCAGTCATCAGGAAGGTATAGATAATCTGGGTTGCGTAATCCGATGACCGAAATGCCGTACATTTCGCGCAATTCGCGTTCATACGGTTCTGCGCTGGGTATGATCGCTGTGAGCGATTGAATTCTTGGCCAGACTTTAGGAATGCTTACCCTGAGCGTGATGGTTACATAACCGGTACAGAAGTGATATAAAACTTCCAGCACTTCCTGTTCGTCACCTGGATCCAATCCAGTAATGGCTGCCAGGTAACCGAGACGCTTAACCCGCAAGCCCGCCGCTGCCACAATTAGATTTTTCTCCTCTTTGAGGTAAAAATCAAGCCGGTTTGGTTCCGGATTCTCAACTTTTTCCGAAAGATCCTCTACTATAAGGCGGGCTGTCAGCAAGGCGGTTTGTGTATCCATGTGTTTTTTCCGTCCTCGAAAAGCAGTTCACGATCGTTTATCGGTTTCTGGTCTGGCAAAACGGTGTTTGGCGGGATGGGCTTCAAGCTTCCAAGCAGCTTAACCACGCCGTCTATAATCGCCTCAGGGCGCGGCGGGCAGCCCGGGATATACGCATCCACCGGCAGCAGCCTGTCAATTCCGCCGGCTACGTTGTAGCATCCCCGGAACGCGCCTCCGCTGAGCGCGCAGGCACCCACCGCGACCACAAATTTTGGTTCGGGCGTTTGTTCGTAAATCCGCAGCAGCCGGTCTCGCGCCTGGCGTGTTACCGGCCCGGTACATACCAGAATATCTGCATGGCGTGGGCTGCCCTTCAGCTTTACTCCAAAACGTTCCAGGTCGTAGCGGGGTGTCAGCGTGGCCAGTATCTCAATATCGCATCCGTTGCAGGAGCCGCTGTTGAAATGCAGCAGCCACGGTGAATTTGTGCGTCCCCAGGTCCGCAAATTCTTCAAGGAATTATTCCATACATTCTGATCAAATTTCATACGCTTCTCCATTCAGGGTTTTCATCCCAGGATCAATGCCACCAGCGCCAGAATTAGTCCCAGCAGGTAGATCAAAGCAGCCGGCGTTATACTACTGCTGCCCAGCACCAATACGCCTAAATGCAGGATGGCAAAGAACAGCGCGACCACAAAGAACGGGCGGTAGCCAGGAGCAGCAGTACGGGTTGGCGCTTCTTCTCCACTGGAATATGTGCTCGTCTTGAGCGGTGTCGGGTGTGCAGGTCCTGCCAGCACCCGCCCAACACCAGACAAAGCTGCAACCAGGGCGATATAGATTAAGAATGCAAGCGGTGGACTCAAGATAATATCTTCCATAATAACCTCAACAAAATGTCTACCAGCCAAACCCTGCCAGAACAGCATAGCCAGCTGGATAAATCAGCCAGTTCATAATGCTGGGCCATACTCCTATAATGATCACACCAATCGTCATGACCAGCAGTGGAACAGTCATTATCCCTGGAATGGATCCTCCGAGTTGAACAGCATTGGATGGTTGGCGCCGGTACACGGAATTCACCAGCGGCACATAATAAACCAGCGAGAATACACTGTTCAGTGCCGCGAAGATCACCAGCATGGCGATCACAATATCACCTGTCTGAAACCCGCCCAAGATGATCTGCCACTTGGACATAAAACCGGCCAGGAAAGGTATACCTCCCAGGCTGAGCAGCGCCAGGCTGAAAGTCAAGGCGAGTATAGGATAACGTTGAGAGGCGCCCGACAGATCGCTGATCATCAGTGGAGCATGATCCCCGACAGCAATATGCAGCGCATAAAGCAGCGCGCCAGCCGCAAGAAATGCTAACCCTTTCATCAGCCCGTGGTTGAACAGGTGAAACAGCCCACCTACAGCACCATTGGCATTCCCAAGATAAATTGCAATCCCCAATCCGACCAGCATATACCCAACATGGGTCAGGCTGGAATATGCAAGCAGGCGCTTGACGTGCTTTTGGTGTAAAGCCATCATATTCCCGACAACCATATTAAGCACACCAAAACCGATCAGAAGGGGCCCCCATAAAGTGGTTACATAAGAAAGTGTACTCAGCGAGCGCAGCATCGCTACCAGCCCTACCTCGATCACAATGCCGGACAGCATAGCGCTGATTCCGCTGGGCGCTTGCGAGTGTGCATCCGGCAGCCAGGTATGCAGCGGTACTAGGGCAGATTTAACCCCATATCCGATGACAAAGAGCGCTCCGGCAGCCAGCAAGGCAGTAGAGCTGTCCTGTACTGCCCTGATTTCGGTGATATTCAAGCTTCCGGTTTGGGCGTAAATAATCCCAATCCCTAGAAGCACCAACACCGAACCGGCTGCGCTCTGTACAAGATACTTAATTCCTGCTTCTAGGGAGGCGGGCTGCTCGCGGTAAAAGGTAACCAGCAAATAGGATGTGATCGCCATCGCTTCAAACCAGACCCACAGGTTGAACAGGTCGCAGGCGCAGCCCAATCCTATCATCATGGCGATCATCCCCGTGAGCATGGCGTAATACTTTTCTCTACCGGACTCAACGGACAGGTAGGGGCCAGAAAATAGGACCACGAAAGTGCCCAATCCCAGCGATACCGCTGCCACGAGCAAACCCAACCCATCCAGGCATAAGGAAATCACGCCTATTGTGAATGTCAGTTGTTCACCTCTGTTGAGCTGCATGGCTGCCTGGGTAAAAGGTATCCAGGCTGACAGCAGCGCAATCAATGCTAATATCTGGGGGATACTGTGACTGCGAGATTTGCCCACCCGACCGCTTAAATAGATCAGAGGGGAAGCTGTCAGAGGCAGTAAAATAATCCATATAAAAGAAAAGGTTTCCATGTCAACCAACCCAAGCTATGACTGCAAGAATGACAACCAGCCCAGCAACAATTCCCACCACGTTCCAATTCAATTGACCAGTTTGAAATTTGCGCAGTGACTCGGCCGTGTTGTTTATAATACGGATGATCTGCTGGTTAATCCACTCGAACCCGAAACCCTGGCGGGCGAATTCGGCAGCTGGAGCCAGCCCAGCCCATATTCGAACATATCGAAAACGCAGGATCCAGGTAAGCAGACCCAGGCAGACCACCGTAAGGGCCAGATAAGTCCAGGGCGATGTGACGATCTCCATTACAACCACCGTCAAATCCTCGGAATGCAGATTGTGAAAAGGAAGGCTGCCCGCTAATCGCTGGCTGAATGTCCCAATCAGCAGCCATGTGGTCAGCGTCCCGAAAGCCAGGACCGCCAGCACAAAACGCATGATCCTGGGGGCTTCCTTTACATCTTTATCGATCAGCGGCTGCTCGTAAAATACAAGCGACACCATCCGCATACTGTAGAGTGCTGTGATCCCAACCCCGACCAGCATGCCCAAATATGCCCACAACGGACCCAGCACCAGCCCACCCTCCAGCACCATCTCCTTACTAAAAAATCCATTTGTGACCGGCAGACCAACCAATGCCAGGGCGCCAATTATGAAGGCAGCCCGCACAAAAGGCATTTTGCTACCCAATCCATTCATCTGGAACATATCCCGGGTGCCAATGGCTTGAATCAATGCTCCGGCACACAGGAATAAAAGCGCTTTAAAGATGGAGTGGCTCAATAAATGGAACTGGCTTGCGATGATCGCTCCACAGCCTATCGCATAGACCATGTATCCCAGCTGGCTTATGGTCGAATATGCCAGCACCCTTTTAAGATCATGCGACACGACCGCCATCAGGGCTGCCAGCAGCGCGGAGAACATTCCCACCAGTATGACCGCGGTTTTCCAACCTGCCACGGCTTCAAATGCCGGATAGAACCTGGCCAAAAGATAGACGCCGGCGTTAACCATGGTGGCTGCATGGATCAGGGCACTGATGGGTGTCGGCGCTTCCATTGCATCTGGAAGCCAGGTTTGAAAAGGCACCTGGGCAGATTTGGCTGCAGCCGCAGCCAGACAGCCAAAAGCACACAGACTCAGCACAAATGCTGGCAGGCTGGCTGCCTCGGACAGGAAAATGTTAATCTGGTAGCTGCCAAAAAAGGTATATGAAATGAGCGCTGCAGCTAATAATCCCAGCCCGCCGAATTGGGTGATGATAAGCGCTTTGACGCCGCCCGCAACCGCTTTGGGATCGTCATTGTGGAAGGAGATCAGTGCGTAAGAGCAGAAAGCTGTAATCTCCCAGAAGATGAACATAAACAGCAGGCTGCCGGACAGCACCAAACCGATCATGGCTCCGATGAAGAGCAGCGTCAGGCTGTAATAGCGCCCAAGCTGGGCTTCTCCCTGCATATAGTCGTTTGAGTAAATGACAGCCAATCCACCGATAACAGCCGCGATGACCGCCAGCGAGACCCCCAAACCATCTGCGATCAAAGTGAAATCTCCAAATACACTTCCTACTGGGATGCGCAGGATTATTTTGTCCGATGTCATCAGAAGCAAAGCCAGTGAAAGTAGACCTCCCAGGATAGCAAAACTAGAAGCTAATCTGTGCTGCAGCCGGGGACGATCATCACCCACTGACCAGACGCATAAGCCGCCCAACCAGGGTAAACAAATCGCGGCTACTGCTAACCATTTCTCCATAGATCAACCTCGCAATCCTGCAAGATCCTTAAGGTCCAGGGTTCCAAGCTGGCGCCGGATTTGAACAGCCAGCGCGATCCCGATAACCGCAGTGATCGTGTCAGCCACGATCACTGTTACCGCTAAACTCTGAGCAGGGTTAATGTTTCCGCTGGCATAACCCGCCGATACCAACCCCAGCAAAGCTGCCTTGACCAGGATTTGCAGGGCGATCACAACCTTGAACAGGTTGCCGCAGACCAGCAGACCATAGAATCCGACCCCCAGCAGGCCGATAATGCCGACCAAAGCAACGTCAAGCAGTGAAAGATTCACGGCGCCTCCTTCGGTATGCTCTGCTGGTAGAGCGCGTCCAGTTCGCGATCGCGGCTTGCAGCCGCCTGCTCGGCAGCATGATAACCTAGCGGGGCTTTTCCCTCCGCCAGCAAACCGAGCAAACCCAGTACACCGGCGAATATGATGGCGATCTGCAGCAGTACATCCAGACTACGCTGCTCCCACATGACCGTTGAAATTGATGGTTCAGAGTGAGGGGGCTGTGCGGTTTGTGTGGGCAGCAAGAACCACCCGAGCAGCAGGAACAACAATATGGTCGCTCCGGCAGCCAGCGGTCTGGGGACCACAGACAAAACTTCGATGTCGTCCTCCCCTGCAATGCTGATCGCGAACACGAACAGCACCGTCACTAACCCTGCCCCAATGCTGAGTTCTATGACCGCTACCAATTGTGCCCCCATGAAGTAAAAGATGACCGCCAGCAGGCCGCTCACAACTGCCAACCACAGCGCTGAGGATAGCAATCGCTTTGCTCGAATCGCCAGAACTGCAAATAGCACTGTGAAAGCGATCAGCAGCATGTAAATCATGCCTGCGCTCCAGGCGTGATTGCTGCCTCTCCTTCTTTCTGACCGCTCAGATAGGTTTCCAGGGGTACCCCGTAAAAATCTGCCATCGCCTGGTGGTCATCTAATATCACGCCTCTCAAACGGGCTAATTCCAAATCGGCGGGGAGGTTGTAGCGACCATCATACGAATCGCCATCCGGCATAATGGCACCCCACAGGCTTTTGGTTTTTCTCAGCTGTTCGTTAGTCAGGTTGCGGCATCCTCTCAGGTTGGTCTTGTACAGGGAGGCGCGGTTAAAATCGGTTTTGCTCAGGTTGGCATTGATCAACTTAGCGCGGGTCAGTTTTGCACCGCTCAGATTGGCGTTGCTGAGATCAACAAATTCCATTCCGGCTTGGTGAAAATCAACGTAGCTCAGATCTGCCTCAACCAGGTCTGCTCCTTGAAGCTGAACGCGGCACAGGGCGCTGCCGCGCATCGTCCCATCGCTGAGCCAGCCGCGCACGCGGATTTCTTCAATAGCCTGGAGCACAACTTTATTATGTTGACTGTATAATTTAAGAAGTAACTCATTTTTAGTGACCATTTCTGCCTCCTATTCTGTTGATTGATCCTGTTTGTTTTTCTCAATCCAATTGTTTTTTGACCAGTAAAACTTCTTTCTGTTCTCACTATAGAGGAAATGAGTAACAAAATTAGTGCAAAACTGGTGACAATTAGGTAACAAAAACCAATTTCCGCTCTGGCAAATAAAAAAGATGCCATAATTGCACAACACATTTAATGGATTGAGAGATTAATTCACCCCATTTTTTATAAGGAGAAGGGACCGAACCCTGTGGTTTTTTCTATTCACCTGTCTAACGCTCAACAACCAATTCGCGTGAATCTGGATGAGGCATTGCTTATTCTGTATGCAAAATAGATAGCATTAAGTTTGTCAGGTCTTGAAAATCTTGCGATTATGATTGACAATTTCTCATTATTCATTGTATTCTCAGACGAAAGATATTTAAGTTATACTTTCGATTATGCTCGCTCATTTCGTTTGTTATCCTGGAAATAGTGATGCCTTCTTTCCCCAAACCAGCTGCTAACACTTTGACCACCCGGCTCATCGCTGCGTTGATACTGGCTATTGTTATTACTACAATTCTTGCAGGGGTGCCCTCATATCTTCTGTTGCGCAATGAACTCAAAAATCAGACAATTGCGCATTTAAGAGATGGGAAACATGTTACCAAAATACTGCTTGAGGCTGAAAAAGCACGCGTGTTAAACAATGCCAACCTTGCATCTGAACGTCCTTCTCTGCAGCAACTGCTTCTAGAAAATGACAAGGTGGGGTTGTCAGAATACATCGGTGAATTTAAGAATAATGCTGGACTTGATATGTTCTTTGTTAGGGACAGCTCTGGTGAATTCGTGGCAGGTGATATACTGGATCATCCCTGTATTAACATTCAATCAATTGGATCAGCTTATTTTTACTCACCAGCCTGTGATGAGACACAAATTATCATTCTCGCAACCCAACCCATTACCGGAGACCTGGCGGACAGTTTTTATATTACAGTGGGAGTGCAAATAGACCATGATTTTGCATATCAACTGGCGCAGGCAACAGGATATGACCAAAACTTTTTTGTCGATGAAAAAATTGTAGCCACCAGTATTAGAGAGCCAACATCATATCCAACACCGCTGCAAATCGCCGATGCCGGACAATTTGACTGGGATGATATTGATTCTAAATTTATTAATGGAAAGTACTACAATACTACCTATCAACTACTCGCGGATGAATGGAATGAGCAGATGATTGTAAATGAGGTTGCCCTGCAAGTGGAAGGACTGCGTACAGCTAATCAAAGAGCACTGCTCTCCTTGATCTTGAGCACATTGGTCATAGCAATTGGAGGCTCAATTGTGGGTGTGCTGTTCGCCAGAAACCTAATCGCCCCATTGAACCACTTGACATCCGCTGCGCGAAACATCAGCCATGGTGATTTTTCCTCCCCAATTCCAATCCCACAGGAACCTTATGAAATTGCAACCTTAGCCACAGCGTTTGAAGAAAGTCGGGCCAATACAAGGCAAATCATGGATGAACTTTCCCGGGCAAAGGTATGGTCAGAGACTGTGCTTCAGTCCATTGAAGAGGGTATAGTCACCTTTGACGATCAATTAACCATAACCTCATTCAACCGCAGCGCACAAAATATAACAGGCTGGCTTAGTGAGGAAGCAATCGGTAGATCGCTGGATGAAGTTCTGCGTTTACCTGAAGGAAGCAGCCTTTTTTCAGAACTTATTCCTCCCACAGGCGGAAAGACACAGATCGAGGTGTTGACTCGGACCGGTCGAAAAACCAATTTTTCAGTTACCTTCGCACAATTAACCCCCACCAGCGAAGATAACCTGCAAACAGCTTTAGTCATGCGCGATATCACCGAAGAAGAAGCCACCCAGAGTTTACAAACTTACTTTTTGGGGAACATCTCTCACGAATTCCGCACTCCGCTTTCAGCATTAAACGCCTCAGTTGAATTGATGCTGTATGAACTTGCTGACCTTTCTAAATCTGAGATCAATGAATTATTAAATGCGATTCACCGCAGTGTAACGGGTTTACAAACATTGATCGATAACCTTCTAGAAAGCTCCCGCATCCAAGCTGGTCGAAATCAGATCATCCTTCAACCCATTGAATTTGGGGATGTGGTGCTTGACGCGGTTAGCGTGATGAAACCACTGCTGGACCGTCGTCGGCAGGATTTAGTATTGAGACAACTCGAATCAAATCTGATTGTAATGGCGGATCCCACCCGCATGACCCAGGTTCTGGTGAACCTGTTAATGAATGCAAGCAAATACAGCCCGATGGATTCAACCATTGAACTGATCGCCCATCGGCCAGATGACCACACTCTGGAGGTTCTGGTCATTGATCGTGGTATAGGCATCTCGCCAACTGATATGGAGAATATTTTTCGGCGGTTCGTACGGCTGAGTGATCAGGACGGCGCCCAATATGGTATCGGGTTGGGATTGTCCGTGGTAAAGGCAATCATAGAAGAGCACCGCGGGGAAGTAGGCGTGAAAAGCAATCCCAGTGGAGGTTCAATTTTTTGGTTTAGAATACCTCTTAATGGAAACAACGCATGAAGATACTAGTTGTAGACGATGACCTGGATCTGGCGGACGTAATTTCCTTCACACTCCGCCGAGCTGGTTTTGAGACTTTATTAGCATATGACGGCCGTGCAGCCCTGGATCGCTGGCAAAGCGAGTCGCCGGATTTAATCATACTGGATATTAATCTTCCCAAGTTGGACGGCACAAAAGTGTGCCAGCAGATCCGCCAGCAATCAGACACACCCATCATCATGCTGACTGTACGCAGCAATGAAGATGACATCGTGCGCGGGCTGGAAATCGGCGCGGATGATTATATCGTCAAACCGTTCAGCCCCCGGCAGTTAGTGGCTCGTGTTGAAGCGGTTCTGCGGCGTGCTGGATCCCCTCAGGTGATTTCCAGTCCAATCACGGTGAATGACTTTACTTTTGATCCCAGCCGAAATGAGATTCAAAAGGACGGGAACATCATCGCTCATCTCACACCGCTTGAGAGCCGTTTGATGGAAATCCTGATGATCAATAATAATCATGTACTGCTGACCGATACTCTGATTGACAATGTTTGGGGACCGGCTGGGGGCGATCGCACGATGCTAAAACAATTGGTCTATCGCGTGAGGAAAAAAATTGAGAGTGACCTCTCTAACCCCGTTTACTTAATAACGGTTTCTGGAGTTGGATATACGTTTACACCCTAGAGTTGATAACATTCCAACATACTGAATTCATCATCTTTATCACCAGAAAAACGAACCTGTCATCAATTCAACGGAGTCTTTGGCAGCTGAATTGCAAACCATAAAATTGATGACATGATTCATCCATAGTTAGCTTCCTGCCTCACTCGTAAATTGGATCCCATTTCCGGCAGGATCTTTCACGCTTATTCTGCTGTGCACCTCTTCGGATTCCTGGTCAGCCTGTTTGAGCCTGAGGTTCAAAGCAGTCAACGCTTCTTCATCAGGTAGAATTACTGAAAAGTAACGTAGCCCGAGCGCATCGTCGGGGGCTGGAGGAGCCCCGACGCCGTTCCAGGTGTTGATCCTCAGCTGGTGGTACCCGCCGGCGGAGGTTTCGAGGTCGCCAACATGCAGGTGCATATGACCCAGGACTGTCCCGGGAGTCATTCCGATCCAGTCGCCTCCAGCCTGTGCACATGCCATAACACCGTCGAAGTCGAAAGGATCGGTAGCCATCTTTATCCTTCCATCCTTGTATTCCCATTCTGTCAGCGGGCGGTCGCGGTAGACCTCTATCCCGTTCCCATCGGGGTCGGAGAGGTAAATCGCCTCACTCACCAGGTGGTCGGCGAAGCCCTGGACGGGGGTTTTACTTTCGATCAGGCTGCGCAGGAAACTGCCCAGTTCCCGGCGGGATGGAACTAGAAGCGCAAAATGGTACAGTCAGCTTCGGTGGGGGTAATGGGTGGCGCCTGGGATTTCCGTCAACGCCAGCAGGTTGCCTTCGCCTGCGCCCAGGTAAGTCGTATCTTCAGTCTGGCGGTGCAGCTTCAACCCCAGAATGCTCTTAATAAAGGAAACGGACCTGGATAAATCGGACACGGTCAGGTGAACGTACCCTATACGTGTATTATCTGGATGTCGTCATATCCATCGCGGGTCATGCAGGACCGGCAGTCCTGTGTAGAACGAAACACAAACTTGAGCAATGGATATGGAAGTCTAATTTTGAGGGAAGTTGCTCATTAGGACTGCCAGTCCTCAAGGGCGTCCCTCGCGGGTTTCACGACATCTGATTCAAGACGATCAACTCCCAATAGCTCAAGTCTGGAAAAGATGAGGTTCGTGAATATCGACAATCTTCTCAACGAATGGCTCGATCGCATCTTTAATACTCGGCTCATCAATACCCGCTACAGTCATTAGTATTTCCCGGTTCTCAGTACTGTCTCCCATGAATGTCCCTAAAGCGAGGATATTTCCACCTTTTTCGAAAATTGCCCTGGAAATCTTGGCCAGTTCACCCGGGATATTGGGTACGAGGATTGTAATTCGAATTCCGCGTTCGTATGCTCCCATCAACTCCAAGAATATATTGAACAAATCCGTTTCGGTGATAATCCCGACCACCTCACGGTTGCGCATGACGGGTAATCCGCCAATTTTATGGTCAGACATGACCCTTGCAGCGTCTTCGATGGGTGTATCTTCGGTAACCGTGATGACATTCCTAGTCATGATTTCTTCCACCGTGATCCTGTGCAGTAAATAATTCAATTCAAAGACGCTTAAACTGGTGACATCTGAAGGTGAAGCTTCAAGCAAATCCTTTTCTGACACAATGCCAATCAAGTGTCCACGTTTATCTACTACTGGAAATCTGCGAACATTCTCTTTACGCATTTTATACAGAGCTTCCTGTATTGGGACCTCAGGGTGAATTGGTATAACTGGATGTGACATTCGGTCTCCGATCAGCATTTTTCATACTCCTTTATAATTCACTATTTTTATAGTTAAAAGATTTCAAGATAAATATTCACAAAAGCGAGAATATTCTCTCCTCAGCCTTTCGAACAATTATTTTTTCTTGAATTATTTCATTCATCCACTCGGATAAACAACAATGATCGATCCGCTCGATGAAAGACCCCAGATGCCACACTTGTATAAAAAACGCGCTTGTGACCGGTGATAACAGTCGAAGTCCGTCATCTGCTTTTATTGGTCGAATATTGAATTGGGTGACTTCGTTATGTGAGATTGTCCCATAAATTTTCATGTTGGCATTCTTTTGTCAAATACCAAATAGTGAGAGGCTGGAATTTAAAAACATTCTTCCATCATCATTACATTATCTGCTTAGCAAACCCGAATTCTTTTATTTCCAGAATGATCAATCATCAAATAATTGGCACGTCTGGTAAGCCACGAAGGTTGTAGTCTATTTAACCACCAGTACCGGCCGGTCTGATTGCATCAGGATCTTCCGGGCCAGATCTTCGAGAAGGAAATCTTGCCATTTTTCACTTTTATGTGCTCCGATGACGATCAAATCGTAGTCACCCTTTTGAGCTTCAGTTAATATTTCATCCACTACCAGTCCGCGGCGCACCTTGGGGATCGGGTGAATACCCGGTTGTTCCAACGCTTGGATATATCTCCCAAGCAACTCGCCCTCGGGTGTGTGTTCTTCGATCAGTTCATCGACGCTAGCCCGTAATTGTTGACCCTGTACGCCCGGGCCGGCGCTTATTTGCGACATGACATGCAAAACAGTGACTTCTTCCTTGCCCTCAAGCAAATCAGCCAGTTGGGCAGTGAACCGGCTGAGCACCGATGATCTCCCTGCACCACTGTCACACAGCAAAATACTGTGAATTGGTCTGGTGATACCTTTGACGATGATGACCGGGCACGGTGCACCTTCCGCTATGTGTACCTCCGTGGACCCCAGAAGAAGCCGAGCCAGATGATTTGCTTGCATCTCTCCTACAATCAATAAATCATGGTTGCCTTCCCTGGCTTCACGAATAATTTCTTGTGTGGGATGACCATCCCGAACCCTGGTTCTTACATTTGGAACAGCCAAGATTTTCTGGGCTTTGCCAAGCATCTCGTCGGCTTGAGTCGATAGTCGATCTGCCCTGCGATCGATCACAGTTAAGACGGTTGGTGGTTCTCCCGTGCGAAGGACAATCTGAGCAGCAAAGCGCAGGGTAGTTTCGGATTGTTTTGATCCGTTGATTGCGATTAAGATTTTCAAGTGAGATATACCTCCGCTATATCAACATCAAGATTACTGGCGTAATAAATATGGTGATTATAAAAATGACCAGATTGCGGTTGCTTTTGGTAACCCAGCTCGCAAATTGGAGCGATGTACGTTGATAGGGGTGATAGAAGGCGATCAAGATGATGAGGGAGACAACTGTGATGCTAACCATTTCAACCAAGACAACCGTGAAAGCAGCCGGATTGTTAAGCAGCACAGCCGCAAGGAGTGTATCGATAAACGTGGTGATATTAGCCCCCATTATATAAGGGATCACATTTTCGCGCCGGACAAAGCCTCGTTGGCTCAACGGGATTAATAGGCTTAGGGAGATACTGACCGACATGGAGATCATGGTTACCACTGCACCCAAGGTGAACATTACCACTGGGCGGTAAACCAGGCGTGATACCCACCCTATCTGGCTCTCCTTGAGCGACATCTGAGGCATACACTTATCGAACAGATTAAAACTGATTAAAATGGTGCCTAATCCGAGCAAAAAGACCGCCCAATAAGGGAAGAGGTCGACTGCCAGTCCGGCGATAGGTTCAACGACAGAGTCAATAACTGAAATCAGCAGTGCGCCGGAATGGAGTTGTATGCCGTCCAATACGCCGGTATTCAGGATTACGACCCCGAGGAGTAGACCTGGTAGATATGTTGTGGCGGTGACAGTTAGAGAAAGGGTTCCCATACTCAAGCTGGTGGCTCGGTCACGGCCACGCAGCACATAAATGAAACCGATAAAGAGGACGATAAAACTTGCCCCCAGACGGCTGCCTGTGATCATGGTAAAGGCGCCAAGTTCATCAATAACGCCGGTGTCGAAAAACGTCAACGCGGCGGCTGCTACCGGAGACCCGCTCATTATGAGATATGCAAACAACCATCCAAAACCCAGGCTGTTGGCTTCATTGGAGATGATACCCAGGTTGCGTATCAAAGGTGTTATGCCGCGCGCTCCGGACTTCATCAGCGTGATAGCCAGTATGAACAGGTACAGGCTAGCGCCGAAGAGTCCAATTTTTCCCAGTCGAATATGACCCCACCAGCGAGGCCTTACCTCGGTCGCGAAGACCATTTCGGGAATTGCCAGAGTTACTTCAATATTGTCAGCAGAGCTTTGACCAGACGACGATTCGGATGGCTTCAGATCCAACTCAAGTGGATTTTCCATGTCTTATTCTTTGGGATCTAGCAGCGTTGGGTTCAGATCCAGATCGAGACGCGGCTCGAATTCGGTTTGCCATTTGGGCTCCACCAGCTTAGTGTAAGCATCAAACCAGCCACCCAAATCTTCAACCGTGAAAGGTTGAATCATTGAAGGGACTTCCTCATAAACATCGGTTGCCGGTCGCATGCAATATCGACCAAGAATCTGTTGCCCGGCGTCGCTCAAGAGAAAGTCCATGAAAGATTGGACGACTGGCCGCTCGCAGCGTGTAATATTTTCGTCTACGACCACAGCGACGTGTTGGGCGATAATCGTGTGAGGTGGCACGATAATCTCCAGCGGGACGCCGCGCTCCTGAGCCAGGTGGGCGTCCTGCTCGTAGGTGATCACGGCGTCTCCTGCACCTAGCTCAAACAAGGTCAGAGTTGCCCGAGCTGAGGGTCCTAGCAATCTCACATTGTCCCAAATGGCCTGGAGTTGGGCTTCGGCTATATTCGGATCGCTTGTCTCCAGCAGGGCGCTTCCATATTCAGCCAGAAGTGACCATTCTCCTGCTCCAGAGCTGCGTGGATCGGCATGCAGCAAGCGCAAGTTAGGCTGTGTCAAATCCGCATAACCATAAATGTCATGTGGGTTACCCTGACGGGTGACGATAACCATAGGTGTGTATCCGATTATGCTCGGTTGGTTTTCTTTTCCGATCATCTTTTCGATTCTGAACCATCTCACATGGCGTGCATTGCTGAGTAGGGCGATATCCGCTGGACCGCCTAAGTTGATGCGCTCTGCTAAAATATCCGAGGGACCAAATATGGATTCGATCTCAAGCATACGCCCTGTCTCTGCCTCCCATTGCTTCTCGAAGGCGGGCAAGATACCCTGGTTCAAAACCTCTTCTTGTGTACTGAATGCGTAAACAACCAATCGTAAATGTGCCGGACATTTTGCGATGATGGCCTGTCCCCCGAGGTAGATCAAGACGATCACAAACAACGTCACAAGAATCAAGGTTGCCTGGAGAGGTCGACTTGTTTTTATCGAGTGAAGGGCTTTTATCTGATTCATGTCTTATGGTCCTTACTTCCTAAAACAGTAGCTGCAAGAGCATGTAGGTTCAGTGGTTGTTGGTATGTTGCTGATCATGAGAGTCTATCGGCTTGGTGATAGATCGGGTGGGTTCAAGTCTAACTCAAGCGAATTATTCATACCTCATTCTCCGGGGGTTATCAGCATGGGGGATGGATCTGGATCGAGATAAGGTTCAATTTCTTCTCGCCAAAAAGTTTCTACAAGTTCAGTGTATGCACGCGACCAGCCTCCCAAATTTTCGACTGTGAAGGGTTGTCTCATGGGAGGGAATCCCTCGTAAACATCGGTTACTGGTCGCATGTGATAACGACCAAGAATCTGTTGCCCAGCGTCGCTCAAGAGATAGTCCATGAAAGCCTGAACGACTGGCCGCTCGCCGCGTGTAATATTTTCGTCTACGACCACAGCGACGTGTTGGGCGATAATTATGCGGGGTGGCATTATGATCTCCAGCGGGACGCCGCGCTCCTGAGCCAGGCGGGCGTCTTGCTCATAGGTGATCACGGCGTCTCCTGCACCTAGCTCAAACAAGGTCAGAGTTGCCCGGGCTGAGGGTCCTAGCAGTCTCACATTGTCCCAAATGGCCTGGAGTTGGGCTTCGGCTATATCCGGTTCGCTTGTCTCCAGCAGGGCACTTCCATATTCAGCCAGAAGTGACCATTCTCCTGCTCCAGAGCTGCGTGGATCGGCATGCAGCAAGCGCAAGTTAGGCTGTGTCAAATCCGCATAACTATAAATGTCATGTGGGTTACCTGGACGGGTGACGATAACCATAGGTGTGTATCCGATTATGCTTGGTTGGGTTTCTTTCCTTACCATTCGTCCGAATTTGAGCCAGTTCACGTGGTGTGCATTGCTGAATAGGGCGATATCAGCTGGAGCGCCCAGGTTGATTTGCCCTGCTAAAGTACCCGAGGGGCTAAAAACAGCCTCTATCTCAAGATCCCGTCCCGTCTGGGCCTCCCAAGCCTTCTCGAAGGCGGGCAGGATACCCTGGGACAATACTTCTTCTTGGGTGCTGAAGGCGTACACGATTAGCCTGATTGGGGGGTGCGCGTTTACAACGATTGCCCGCCAACCATAATAGACGATCACAAGCAAAAGCACCGTGATGAAAACCCCAACTGCAAAGCGGGGCCAATCTCCTCTCTTGATAAAACGTAGCCGTGTGTGTTTCATCGTAATCGGCTCCATGTTAACCAATGTCTCCAGCCAGGTAGGCGCGAGTTCGTTCGTCTTGAGGGTTGTTAAATACCTGGCAGGCTGGACCAGTCTCTACTAGCTCTCCCATCCAGAGAAAGATCACATGATCGGCCAGGCGACGCGCTTGTCTAAGTAAGTGAGTGACCAAAACAATGGTGGTTTTCTCCTTGAGGCTTTTCAATTGTTCTTCGATCCCTTGCGCCGAAATCGGGTCCAGGGCTGAAGTGGGTTCGTCGCATAACAGCGCCTCCGGTTCGACAGCCAAAGCGCGGGCCAGGCACAGCCGTTGCTGTTGTCCAGTAGAAAGCCGTGAAGCTGGTGTCCATAGACGATCTTTCACTTCTCCCCACAGGCCGGCTGCCCGTAAATAGCGTTCTACATATTGATCCAGATTACGCCCGTTTCCTTTATCAAGGATTGCATTTAGACCATGTATGCGTCTCCCATAGGCTACGTTTTCATATATAGACATCGGAAGAGGGAAAGGTTTTGGGGCTAACATACCTACTCGGGTGCGTACCTCGGTTACGTCCACTCCACGGTTATAGATATTGATGCCATTTAGCCAGACCTGGCCCGTAATCTGTATACCTTCTCCTTCCTCAAGAAGCCGGTTGAGGCACCTGAGGAGTGTTGTCTTGCCGCACCCAGAAGGTCCGATGACAGCAGTTATCTCTCGGGCTGGGATATCAGCTGAAACGTTTTTTAGAGCCTGGTCATTGCTGTACCAGACGTTTAGATCTTGGATCTTAATATGCGGTGTCAAAACTTCTTTCATTTCTTAGCGGATGATATTCGCT
>JALHTN010000258.1 GCA_022865865.1 Anaerolineales bacterium | reverse complement strand
TGAAAAACCAATCCGCCAGCATTAAGAACTCAAGCGGGGCGACCGGGCACTTGATTGGGTTCTCAACCACGTTGAGCACCATACGCCCGCCCTGCCAGGATCGCAGGTGCTTGGCCAATGCCACTGCACCCTCGATGGTGTAAAAATCGAAAACATCTTTGCGCCACCCATTCTCGATAATCCCGGGTGTTTCTTCGGGAACCGTGTGCGCCCCGGTGGCGATCACCAGGAAATCATAGTTTAAAGTGCGTCCATCCTTGGCCAGCTTCACCCGGTTGTGCTCTGGTTCGATCGCTTCGATCGGCGACATGATCAGATCAACACCCTGAGGAATGAAATCTCGTTTGGGTTTAATAACATCGTTCTTGCTGTACATTCCGAACGGGATAAACAAAAACCCCGGCTGGTAATAATGTGTCTCATGCTGGTCGACGATCGTGATTCGCCATTCATCGGTATCCAGCAGGCGGCGCATCTTGTTTGCCACCATGGTTCCTGCTGTTCCAGCACCTAAAATTAACAAACTCTTCATTAATCTGCTCCTATTACTCTTGAATGGTTATTTGTTTTCAGTTACTGATTCAGCCAAAGCCGCCTGGCTCTGGAGATTGCTGGCCAAAACACCTCGCAGGAGATCGAGCGCATCGATAATGCGTTTATCAGCCAGAGTATTAACCACGGATTGCCCGTCTCGCTTGGCAGTGACCAACCCCCGTTCCCGCAGCAAATTGAGATGGCGAGAGGCAGTCGGTTGGCTGATCCCCAGCTCATCAGCCAGCTCACTAACGTTGCGTGGTTTATCTTTGAGGGCGTAGAGCATTAGAATTCGCCGTGGGTCTGCCAGCGCTGAACAGATTCCAGCATGCAGGGCAGTGATTTCTTGAGTTAGAGCGGGGGATACCATAGGATTAGCCTTTGTTTGTATGCATATAACTGCATAGATTGAATTGTGCAAATAATAACAATTGTTTTGCTTGCCCAATAGTGATATTTATCACAACTTGTGCCTGCCAAATGTAATATCGGGTGGCGCAGTGCCATCGCTGGATTAGAAAATCGCCCGCTTCTCCTTTACGGACAAACCTTTCGAGATAATGGGATTGATTCGATGTTCTTCATCCGCTCGCGAAAATCCCAAGTGTAGATGCGGAGCGGCTCTAGCACAATAGCTACTTCCGTGTCGCTCTTAGCGATCAGGTTTTTCGCCAGCTCGCTTTGGGTATTCCCATGATAACGAACCAGCAGCTTCTCGAGAATCTCCGCCCCGAGATCGTCATCAATCCTGGCTCTTGCTTGGCCACGGATTCCGCAGTAGGGAGGCTCGTCCGCAGCGACCTCAAAGGCACAGCGGTTATCATATTCAATATAGCTGATAATTTTGGCACTCTCTTGGGTAGCGCAGTACAGGAGACCATCCTGGTATAGGTACCACAATGAAATCAGCGCTGGCCAACCCCCGTTTGTTTTGCATGCTAAGCGAATTGGAATCCGTACCCTCTCAAGATATTCTTGTACTTCAATTAGTGATTCTTTCATGCTCATTCTCCTCAAAATAGCTCGAGACTGCTTAAAATTATTGCTGAACCAACGAGTTATCACCGATATCCATTGCCTATTAGAAAATCTTTGGGATAAGGGGAATTATTCTAAATTCCAACAAGGGCCGCATCAATATTATCTTGTTATCTACTAGTGATAATATTCAAACGCATTTTGTTGGGCCAATTGGTTAAAATTCACCTCCAATTGAATTAGCATAACCTGTCATCTCAACAAATCCTGCCCCTGAGATGAAGCTCCCGCTTGTCGTTCCCGTCACTTCTACTGCACCTTCCCAATACGCATACGAGAGGTTCATCTCCTGGTTCGGCAGGAGGGGCCGGATTTGCAGCTGCAAATCTACACGAGGAACCGCTATGTTCCACTGGGAGGGATATTGTGCGCCGGATTCAGAGCTGCGCCAGGAATCTTCTACCTTGATCTCGAAATCATCCCGTGTAAGGCTGATCACCTCCCCACTTGGGCTGATCATCGTGCCGCTGGAGTAAGCATCGATACTGCCGTCCTCGCGGCGGATTTGAAATACCATCAGCTCGCTGCCATCATCCAGCTGGATAGAGAACCAATCCCAACCCACTTGGTCGCTGGATAGTGCACTGGTGCTGAACTCGTGATCCTTCCAGCTCAATCCGCTCACTTGGTAGCTGCCAGCCTCAGTTTGTACACTGCCGGAAGTTTCCAGCCGGGTTTGGCTGTAGTAATGGGAAGCATTTCCTTTGTCAGGTCCTTTTTGACTGTAGCCCTGTTCCCCATGTAAAATTGGTCCCTTAAGATCTTCGATAGTTAAATCCAGTTTGATCCCATCCTGCTCGGTTGTTAATTGATATTCCCCCACTGCCAATTGGGAAACCTGCCAGTTCTCTAGCCAAACTCGGTAAGGCTCTGACTGGGCGCCAGCCAATCCTGCTGCCCCACGGGAAAAACGTTCGAAAGCATAATGCCGCCCAGCATTAATATCGCTGACTGCAAAGTGACCCATATAGATCTGTTCAGTAGCCCAGGCAGATTCACGATCGATTCGCTCCCCTGCAGGACGCACAGCTCTTCGAAAAATCGTCAGCTGGTAGCCAAAACGATCACCCTTATCACTCTCCAGGTTGCCGGTGTAATACCACCACTCCGTTTGATAATCAGGATGAGGACCAAAATCTTTGGGGAACTCCCATTCGAGTGGACCATCGGCACGTTGAAAACCAACCGGGGCTTTGATCTCTGCAACCAGGTTGGATGTGGGCAGCCCTGGCTGGAAACTGTTCAAACCACTTATCACCAATATCAGGACCACACCTGCCAAGCCTGCTAAGCCAATCCAATATAAATATTTCATTCCTCAATTACCACCTTTGTTAATCAAAACGTATCGCTTCTGATGTATTGCGTTTCGTGATACGCAATGCGGGGTAAATACCTGCTAATACAGCAGCTAGCACTGCAATGATGAAAGCCTGGATAAATGGTTCAGGTGTCAGCTGCATCTGCAGCGTCCATCCAAAGGAACGCCGGTTGATGATGAATACCAGGATAAGCGCTAACACGTAGCCAGTTGGCATGGATAGCAATCCAGCAACGGCGCCCATTAAACCGGTCTCAAGGGTGATCAAACGCCAAATCTGGCGGTTGGTTAATCCAATTGCTTTCAAAATTCCTAGTTGCCGTTGTTTATCCAATTGCAGGGACATCATCGCGCTCAGCACACCTACGAAGGCCACGATAGTGGTCATCAATTGCAGGGAACCGGTGATAGCAAATGTGCGGTCAAATACTTCCAAGGCATCCTCCCGTAAAACTTGGTTGGGGCGCACCAACAGGTTTTGAACCGTTGCCAACCGAATCTTCAAAGCCTCCACGGTGGCATTAACATCCACGCCTGGCTCCAAAATTATCGCCGCAGCAGCAACCTGATCATCATCCCAAAATTGGCGGTATTTCTCCAAGGACAAAATTGCGTTGCCCTGGCTGGAAGCATAATCGTAATATATCCCGGCTATGGGAAAGTTTCTTAATCCTTCCTTTGTGTACAAAGGCAGTTCGCCGCCATGCAGTGGTAGATCAAGCCGGTTAACCAGTGGTTCAGATACCAGCACCGCGCCTTGCTCGATAGCCTCCCAGATTTCATCTGGGAGATAGTCGCTGGCACGGTAAATTTGTTCCAACCCATCGTTCGGGTTATTATTCGCTGAAATTTGAATAGGGCCTGCTGGAGATTCGACAACCGCGTTTTGCAGCAAGTCCACCCTTTCAACACCTTCCCATTGCTCCAAGATATCGATCACCCGGGGATCCATCGCCTGCAGCGGTTGGCTGACAGTTGCTCCTGGAACGGAGACGTAGATATCCCCATGCAAGATCTGGTTCATCCAGGTATCAACTGTAAAACGGAAACTGCCAACCATCAAGCTGACACCGATAGTCACGGCAATCGCGACCATCAGGGCTGCCACCGCAATTGATGTCCGGCTGATCGAGTTGACCACTTCGCGGGGTGCCATACGGCCCAGCAGTCCCCAAATCCGGCTGGTGAGCTTGTTTGCCGCCGACATCAGCCAGACCGTAAAAGTGGGTGTCAGTATCGCGAATCCAAAGATTACCGCAAAAGTCCCCGCAAAACTAAATAATAGGCTGGTATTGGACACCGCCAGGACGACGAAACCGGTTAGGATGATCACCACACCAGCAATCCCTAACCAGTGCACAACTCTTTGGGCTTTCGATTCAAGATTTGCCCGCGAAAGCGCCGTCCGTGGAGTCACGCTGGCAGCCTCCCAGGCGGGGAATGCTGCCGTGATTACTGTCGCCACGACTCCTAATACAAATCCCTTGATCAGGCTGGTTATCGGGATGGGGATATCCTGCACAGTTGTCACGAAAAACAGGTCATTAATAGTTTGTGATACTAATCCAACTGCACCGCGCCCCATCAGGATGCCGATCAGGATTCCGAATATCGCCCCTGTGAATCCAATCACAAAAGCCTCGCTAACAACCATCACGAATACCTCCATGCGAGTTACACCCAAACTGCGTAAAGTTCCAAAAAGGGGGCGGCGTTGGACCACTGAGAATGTCATCGTGTTGTAAATTAGAAATAATGCCACCACCAGCGCCAGCAGGCTCAATGCCGTCAAATTCAAGCGAAAGGCGGCGGTTATCTGTTCAACTGCTCCGCTGCGAACTTCGTTTGGCAGCACCAAAACCCCACCAGGCATCATGTTTTGGATCCTTTCAAGGCCTTCATCAGCGCCATCTGGAACAATTAGATCGATCCGGTCAACTTGCCCGAGCCGGCCCGTTATTTCTTGTGCGGTGGCGATATCCACCAGCAGCATGCTATCGAGTGCCTGCCGCGTGAGGTTATCAGCCGGCTTGAGCAAACCAGCAATCGAAACTCGAACAACCCGTCCTGCATATTCAATTTCAAAGACATCCCCAGGTTTGAGAGCATAGCGGTCTGCCAGGTTTTCGGAAAGCAGAACACTGCCTGGTTCTGATAAGAAAATCGTCAGCCCATCTATCGGGACACCTTCAGTACCCCCTAGGTAATTCCGGAAAGGTGCTTCCGAAAAAGGATCGATGCCTAGCACCTGCAGGGTTGTGCCATCCATAAAAGGGGAGGTGACGTAATCAGTGATGATCGGCGCAATGGGGATTTCTAAACCAGCCTGGCGCAGCGCTGCATAAAGAGTTTCATCAACCCCCTGTGATCCACCAGATATGTAATGCGTTGCCCTGCCGACAATCGCCTCCGTACTGAGATCAAAAGCGCGGCTTGCGCTCGTGTTGGCAATATCGATCCCAACGGCAACAGCAACACCAATGCTGATGCCAAGCACCATCAGGATGCTTTGCCAGAGATGATGCCGCAAATATCGCCAACCAATCTTTATTAGAGAACGAGAAAACAGAGGCTTGCTGTTCATAATTCAATCTTGTGTGAAAATCTAATGCTTCTCAAGTTCAACAAGGCAGCCTGCTTGCAGCTCGAATAACCGGTCTGCGAAAATAGCATTTTCTTTGCTGTGGGTAACCATGATTAGATTCTTGCCAGCCTGCCGTGTGAGCCTATCCAATATTGCTAATACTTGCTCGCCAGTATCTTCATCTAAATTACCCGTTGGTTCATCTGCAAGAACAACCAGGGGATCATGCACCAGGGCACGCGCAATCGCTACGCGTTGCTGCTCGCCACCCGAGAGTCTTTCTGGAAAGGTGTTTAGCCGGTCTGAGAGACCAACCTCATCCAGGATTTGAGAAGCTTTTTCAACTGCATCTTGCACGCCTGCACCCACCAATTCCAAGGGTAGGCTTACATTCTCCAGTACGGTTAGGGTCGGGATGAGGTTGAAGAATTGGAACACAAAACCGATCTTCTGCCTGCGGAAGAGCGTTCGCTGGTATTCATCTAGCTGGGTAAGCAGCTGGCCATTGATTTGAATATTGCCTTGGTCAGGCTCGTCTATCCCGCTGATTACATTTAATAGCGTGCTTTTTCCACTGCCGCTCTTTCCGAGAATTGCTATGAATTCTCCTTTTCCAAAGGTAGCACCGGTCCCCCGCAGTACCTCTCTTTTTTGATTGCCCTCGTAGAACTGCTTCCAGAGGTTGTCCAAGTGGATAAATCCATCCCTGGGTTCAATTTGCATTGCTAGCCTTATAAATCCTTTTGGTGGGCTTCAAGTACCGCTTCGAGTTCACCAGCTTTAGTTTCCGTAAAGCCGCCCGAGCCGCGCCAATATATATTCCCATCTCCGTCAACAAGAAATATTGAAATCGCCTCTTCGCTTGAGATATCCAGAGCAGACTTGAATGTTTCCTTGTCAATATACAGGGTGATTGTTCGTTCTCGCGCAGTTTGGTCGGGTATTCCTGCCCGCATACCTTCATTGATGAAAGTTCGTGAAAAAGAAGGCATCTCGTAGATCGTTGGCAGCTCATAATATATGAATCCTGGTATCTTTGCCTCCAATGCCTGTGCAAACGGGATCCAGGTATTCACCATGGCTTGCTGGGGCTGCTGGAAAGCAACGATCACCAGGTTATACTTGCCCTTGAAATCACGTGGAAAGACGAATTCCTGCCTGTTTAAGTTGAAGCCTGAAACAACAGGAAAATGTGTTTCATTACTTGTAACCTGCAGTTTGCTCTTCGATGGAGAAATCTTCATATACGCTGCAATGCCGCCAATCACCAATCCAATTGTTAGTAATATAATCAAGGTTTCCATACTCTTCCTCCTGCCCAATTCACGCGCTGTTCGGTTCTGCTTCAACTCTACCGCCTCGCACAGTCGCACCCAATAATAATGTAATTTTTATATCAATTCACTCCGTGCTGTAAAAAAACCTTCTTGAACTGTCAAACCTGCATTTTATGTGATAAATATAACAAATTTCATCTAGTGTGTCAAGATTTTGCAAAGGTTTTGTATACAAAGCCTCCTACATCGACTTTTCAATATTAGATTGGGGTTTTGACTTAAATCCTATCGTTTATGCATACCCCTAATATAGTAATTCTTCCGACACAAAAGGATTAAACTATTAGTCTTCAACTCACAAAAAGCACAAACGCTTATCGCATAACACATAGTGGTAAAATCCTGATTAATGTCGAGAGGTTAATTCTTGTTGAAACCAGGAATCAATGAAATTGAATAAGATTGGTTTTCTTAACGGGTCAAATTGGAAGATGAAAACAGAACCATCTTCCAATTGCAATTTTCAGCATCTTTTACCAGGTTACCAGAGCAAGTTCAAACATCGTTCATAATTGAAAAGAGAGGAAAGCCATGAATAGCGCAGGCCGTCGGGCCATTATTGCTTTACCCGTTATCTTATTGCTCGCCGCATTTATCGCTTGGGCTGGAAGTCAGGGAGGTTACACCGTCTCTGGAATACCTGTTTTCGCTTTGTGTGTAGCCCTGGCATTCGTCCTACAGTGGATTGCTTTCATCCCTGCCTTCATTTTGCAGACCGAGAAATTTTACGATCTTATGGGCAGCATCACATATCTATCTATAACTGTGATTGCTATCTTTCTCAGCCCGGTTGCTGATGCAAGATCGTGGTTGCTATTAGCCATCGTCTCTGTTTGGGCTGTTCGTCTGGGCACATTTCTGTTCAGGCGCGTGCGTGCTGCGGGCGAAGATCGCCGCTTCCGGGATATCAAACCTTCTTTTGCCCGTTTTTTGCTCACTTGGACCTTGCAGGGGCTCTGGGTATCTCTCACCCTTGCAGCTGCATTAGCAGCCATCACCACGATGACCAGGCGTGATTTAGGCTGGATTGGTCTGCTTGGTTTTCTGGTCTGGCTGCTTGGTTTTGGGATTGAAGTGATTGCCGATCAGCAGAAAAGCAAGTTTCGAGCTGACCCGCAGAACGCCGGCAAGTTTATCAACACTGGTCTCTGGTCCTGGTCACGGCATCCAAATTATTTTGGCGAGATCGTGCTCTGGATTGGAGTTGCCCTCATCGCCGTTCCTGTGCTCGCTGGCTGGCAGTGGCTGACCCTGATTTCCCCGTTCTTTGTTTTTATTCTACTTACTCGCGTCAGCGGAGTTCCTATGTTGGAAAAACAGGCCGATGAAAAGTGGGGTGGGCAGTCTGAATACGAGGAGTACAAAGCCAGGACTTCCGCCTTGATCCTGAGGCCTCCTTCAACGGCAAGTTAAATATTTCGAAAAAAGCCAAGATAAAGCTGAAATAAAAATGCCGTCCATAACTTGGACGGCATTTTTTTATCATCGATATAGATTCTTACACCGGTGCTAGCGTTCCAGCAAAAATAATCCAGGCCAGTGTTGTCTTCGCCGTCAAACTGAGAATGATGTAGACTCGCTCTCCGAAGAGATAGTCTTTCCACCTGCCAACCTTTTTATACTGCAGAACCATATTTATGGCGAAGATGTTAAAGAACACAAATAAGGTTGGCACAATAGCATAGACAAAAACAGGGGGTTTCGCATCCCCGGAATTAACTGCGCCGACAAAATACATTGTAATCACGATCCAGGGCACGATCCCAGCGAAGCATCCAAAAATAAACGCCGTCCAGTTTGTTTTTTCTGTCCGTTGGTTGTGCAGTTCCATCATGATCCCAAACAGGTTCATGGTTGCATTGAGGCTGAAAATTAATATCAACGCTCCCAGATCCCATAATCCCACCAACATCCCGATCAAAACAATCATCCATGAAGAACTCAGCGCATATTCATAGAAGCGCACTGGATTCATTCCCTTTTCTAGATTTTGCACATAACGTTGGTTGCCAATCGTCGCCAGGTAAAAGTGAGCCACGGCCGATATCAATAGGAACACAGCAACTGCTGGTCCGAACAACAATTCGTATATCAGGGTTGGATTGGGAGCCAGTGTCAGGGACTCTACGTCAAAATTCAAAAAATATGTATAGACTGGATAGGTTGTATCATTACTGAGAACGATCATCAGGATGCCCTGCAGCAGATGCAGAAAACCCATAATCAAATTAAATCGACCCAACCCTCGATAGGTTGCCTCTGGTCGCTTCACCACAGGTGCACTGGCGTCATTAATTGCCATTTTCATCTCCTTTTTTCTTAGAATCAGGCGGTTTATATCTATGAAAAAATCATTTTCTAGGTCTAATCAACTAGTTCCAGTAAAGATTGATGGAAGATTAAAGCCATTATATATCAAATCTACTGCAAATTCGAAATTAAAATAGTGGATACATCGTGATGGGGGAATCATATTCTTTATACCAATGCAATACCTGATGTTCATTCTATATGCCAGCCGCTGTAGTCATTGAATGAATTGACCAAATATGGCTCGCCAGAGATGAGCCCGGGTAATATTCTTATACCACATCAATCTTACATGAAGATTGTCACCAGATAGGATCTATCCAACAGCGAACCTGATTGGTCGTTTATGGCGCCCAGATAACGGAGTAACAACCGCGCTGAACTCCACAACAAGCTTGTCCTACCTTACATATTGGCACTAGAATCAAAAACGAAGCCGGCAAATTGATTTGCCAGCTTCGCATTTTGATGTTGCAGGTCTTCCCAGATTGATACGAATAGTTATTTCACTTGGGCGAACAGAATTGGGGTCTTGTCCGCGGTCAATTTCGCATTGATGGTGACATCTGCATCAGCGGGTAAATCAACCGGCCCCAAGTTCATGCTGGGCAGCGGTGTGCCATCAGCCAGGGTTACTGTAATAGTGTACGTGCCTGCCCGCATAGAAGTGGAGACACTTTCACCAAATCTGAAATCAGGAATGGCCAGGGCACCATTGATATATACATTCACTGGTAATGCCTTGTTCAATCCCAGGCTGCGACCATCGATGCTGTGGCGGACCTTGACGTCAAAAGTTCCGTCGCTCACCATTTCTTCAATGGCCTCAGAAGCTTTCACCTTCAGTATTGGGGTTTCGTCTTCGAGGATGGCCTTGATGTTCACATCTACATCAGCAGGAATGCTGACTGGCCCAACTGTCATGCTGGGTAAGGGTGTGCCATCCAACAGGGTTACTGTGACGGTGTAGGTGCCAGCTGGGAGAGATGTGGAGATTTTTTCGCCAAATGTGAAGTAGGGGATAGCCAATTTGCCGTTGAGATAAACGTTGACCGGTAAATCTTTGTCAACTTCCAATTGTTTTCCGTTGATCAGGTGGGCGACGTCTAAATTGAATTCACCGCTGCTTGCCGACGCTTGCGGAACGCTGAATGCGGTTGCAAACAAGAGTGCGGCCATTATGCCTAGGATAGTCCAGTTCTTTCGGGTAAGTAATTTTTTCATGATCTTTTCCTTTTTTGCTTGTTTTAAGCTGGGAAGTTTTGGTTTATTTAAACTGTATCTGATGATGATTATATACAAAATCTATATATTGTCAAGTATTTGCAAGCATATTGTGCATTAGAATTCGGTGAGAAAGATGGACATTCATGCTGGTAATGTTTGCCGTTTGGCATTTCACTAAGAAAATCGGGGAAAAAGAAAGAATGAGATTGAATTCTTGTTGCATTTAGGAGTTCGAACCTTACTATCAGTGCCTGGAAGAGGATGGAGGCTATCAAATATATTTTCAAGCTGCTTAGCTCTTTTTTTATTCATTCTCTATTCTGGATTGCCTGGATACAATTCATGGCCATTAAATGGTAAAAAATCAACTGCCTCTTGGCTGGATAACGCTCTCCCGCATGACGGGCATATTCAGTTTGGTCTTCAGCAGTAAAGTTTCCATTGGCTTAATCAGATTATATATCAGGGTGAGATAATTTCCAGCTGCCTGAAAGTTTTCAATAATTATTTGTTGAAGCACTCTGGGCGGAATGCAATGAAGTTACATCCCGCATGCAATGTGGGGCGAAGAGCCCTCCCGTAGAATTAAGCGGCAAATGAACATTCCCGTCAATTAAACCCCTTTGATCTATCCATGGGTAGATGACATCTATCCAGCAGTTTGGTAATTTAACTATATAATGGATTGGTACCTCTCCGCTTGTCTTCTACTACTATCTTATCTGCTATAATCCTCAGTTCACATCTGATGAAAGGAGAAAACTCAAATGTCTGCCATTCTTGAAGTAGACCACCTGGAAAAGAAATATGGTGATTTCAGCGCTGTCAAAGGGATCAGCTTCTCAGTCGAGGAGGGGGAGGTCTTTGGCCTGTTAGGACCCAATGGAGCCGGTAAGACCCAGACCATATCCATGCTGACCGGGGTCATTCCCCCCACCTCGGGTACCGCCCGCATCGCCGGGCATGATATCAAGACTGACCTTGATCAAGTCAAGAAAGTTAATGGTCTCGTTCCGCAAGACCTGGCGCTCTACCCCACCCTCAGTGCCCGGGATAATTTAAACTTCTTCGGTCGCATCTATGGCTTGCGCGGCAGCGAGCTCAAGGAACGTGTCGAAGATGTGCTCCGGATCGTCGCCCTCACCGAGCGCGCCGATCAAACTGTCGACAAATACTCCGGTGGTATGAAGCGCCGCGTCAACATTGCTGCT
>JALHTN010000257.1 GCA_022865865.1 Anaerolineales bacterium | reverse complement strand
GGGGTATTTGCGCGCACTGGTTTCAGGGTGTTTTTTATCGAGGGGTAGAAACGTGAGAGACTGAATTGACCAGGCGGAGCATCGTCTGCGAGTGTTGAAATCGAAAACACATCGTAACCCGGCAGCTCGTTGATCAAATGAGAAATGCGAGCCAGATCAGCTGAGGTTGCCCTGCGCTCGTATCCAGATACTGGATCGATGATATTTGGCGCGGAGCTGCCGGTAAGAATCACGGGGCTGTCACCTGGAATCGTGCGATCATACTGTGCATCTCTTCCCCGGAAGGTAAAAGTAGGAGGGAAATAAGCGCGAAATTTCTCGACGATCTGGCGTGGAAACCTGACAACCTGTGTCTCATCATCCACAAGCGACCCATGATCGCGAAGGATACCCCTTGCTTTCTGGTTCCGAACCAAAAGTCCAACCGATTCGAGAATTTCAAGCGAGGCCTCGTGAATTCTTTCAACTTGATCTTGCGTAAGGAGTTTAGCAAATTCGTGCATTTTTTTCTCCTGAGTCTGAGGTCTTTAAATTAACGGTCTCCAATCGAAGTAGTAGAGGAAATACCAGGAACCAGAAATATTAAATGGAAAATGGGGAGGTTTCTGCGACAAACCGGAAGCGATCCCCTCGATAGCGGTCTTTTCCATACTCAATTGGTTGATTATGATCATCATAGGAAAGGCGTTTTTCGAGCATTAAAGCATCTCCAATCTTTATTTTCAGTAATTCTGCTTCGAATTCTGTGGTGATAATTGGTTCGAAACTCTGCCGATTGCGGGCTATCCTGACACCATACTCGATCTCGATGATCTCATATATTGACCTATTCTCTAGGTCGTACTGATCGAGCCCAGGAAATCGGGTAACAGGAATTTTATAGCTTTCCAGCATAACAGGTTCATGATTTATCGAACGTAAACGGAGGATGTTGTAAACCATATCAGAGGCTGGTAACCCCAAATCTTTTGCTAATTTGTATTCAGCCTGGATTTTTTCAACCAGGATTAATTTTGTCCCCGGCGTGAAACCGCGATTTTGCATCCTGCTGCTGAAGCGAAAAATGGTTTCCATTTGCCGGTCGATTTTTGCTTCCGCGACGAAGGTGCCGACACCATGCTTTCGAACGATCAGGCCTTGTGACTCGAGCACCTTCAGTGCCCGGCGTAAAGTCATCCGGTTGACGTTAAGTTCTATGCTTAAATCTCGCTCGGGAACCAGTTGGGTACCGGGAGACAGTTCTCCTGATTCGATTTGGGAAATCAACCCATCAGCAATCTGGATATATAGTGGGATGGTAAATGATATGGAGTTGGTTGTATCTCTAGTTACCGTCAAAGCAAATCCATGGTTGTTGAAATAGGACCCAATGTCCAGTGGTATACAATTCTTATACCACATTGTACCATGTATAGATTTGAACTTTCATACGTTTAGAGCAGTTATTTTTAATAGCCGCTTGCAAAAAAGACAAACCACCTCTTCCCGGAAAAATGACTATGCCCCGCCTTCAATATTGGCCTGGTTGCTTCATCGGTTAACTCCCAATTCCATTTTGGACACCAACCAGACCAGTAGTAAAGCGGATCCAGAACACTGTTAAGATACTGGGTAAGCGAGAGTAAAAAAAATTAGTAATTTCGCCTTGATTTTTAGGTTATCGCCACCTGGAGCTGGATTTATGCACATCTTATTAGCAGATGGAGACACCACGACCCGGTTTGCATTATGCACTTTGCTTGAACAACATCCAGGGTGGTTGGTCGTAGGTGAGGTTTCGTCAGCAGATCAATTGCCTGGGCAAGTTGAAGCAGTAAAACCCGATGTCATGCTGCTGGATTGGAATTTTCCTGAGTTGAAAGCCGAGAAATTAATCACCTCACTTAAGGAAGATTTTCCCAAGCTATCAATTATCGTATTGAGCGGGCGACCAGAGTTCAAAATCCGGGCCTGTGCCGCCGGGGCAGATGCCTTTGTGAGTAAAGCCGATCCCCCGGATCGCTTGATTAATGCCATCGCAGCCATTAATTCAGGAATGCTAGATTAGTTCCTGATATGGTGTGGACAGGAATTTTGGTTTGCAAAGGTTTTGAATTTCTGTATCTTGGCGGTCTCAAACTTGAAGAGGTCCAGCAGCAAGAATTTCATTTCGCACAATCATGAAAGAAGACCAAGAATAATAAATGAGCAAATTATTGCCTCCTGGTCTTTGATCAGCAATGATGCACTCTCTTTGATTGTTTAGAAATTTTCCCATCCTGATTGAATGGTTTAGGGCCCAGATTTCGGTATGCTTTCAATCGAACCAGAAAGCCTTGATTAGATATAAATCTATCTCAAGGCTTTTCAATATCTTGCAGCTTGATTCTTCATTCGGATTGGTCGAATCTTCAAACCAATGGATTCAATGACCTGAAAAGTAATATAATATGTTGATCGGACTCAATAAATTATAATAGATCTATCTTTGCATAGAAGGGAGAGAGTTCAATGAATTATCCACAGAATCGTTTAACCAGAGCATTGTTCGTAATCGTGATTTTGATGGGGGGTATCTTCAGCGTCGTGTCTCCGGCCCGGGCTCAAGGCATCAACATCACCTTTGATGATTCGGTACCCAGTGGGGAGGTGGTTGAAAACGATGCCTTCCTGGCGGGAACAACTGTCAAAGTTGAAGGTGATGTGATCGGTGATGTATTTGCAGGGGGAGCGATGGTCGAAATCAATGGCAATGTCGATGGCAGCCTATTTGCTGTTGGTCAGAATGTGGTGATCAACGGCACCGTTGGGGGAACCGTTTATGTGGCTGCGGTAACGCTCGACTTGGGCTCCGAAGCTGAGCTGAGCAATAATGTTTACTTTGTTGGAGCCAGTGTAGCCACCGAGGAGGGCGCGGTAATCGACCGGGACCTGGTCGTGGTCAGCATGGGCGCGAATCTTTCAGGAGAGATCGGCCGCAATACGGTGGGCATTATTGGTCCCTGGGAGCTGTTCAAAATGTTTATGGACCTGATCGGCCGACCTGTGTTTGAGCCTCAGACTGGGTTAAGTAATTCTGGTTCTTCCTACCGTGCTCAGGAGCAGCCGGTGATATTCTCGGGTTTCATCCCACCTCTGAATTCAATACTGCCTGTCAAACCCATTAATTCGGTTTCCGCTGAGGCTGGAAAGATCATTGCGGCGGATCAGCTCGCTCAATCGGGTTCCAGTATTGATACGGAACAGGTAACAGAATGGCTGCGCAGCATAGTTGAAGAATTTATTACCTTGCTGATCTTTGGTTTGCTGGGAATCTGGTTGTTTTCTTCGTTCTTGAAGCGCAGCGGGGAAAAACTTGAAGCCAAACCCCTTCAATCTACCGGAATCGGTTTACTTGGTTTAGTGATCTCTGTGGCATTGATCGGGGTGGTGTTATTAGTTGCGGTGCTGATCCTGATGCTGGGAGTCGGTTTGGGTGCGCTTGGGTTATGGGACCTGGCCTGGGCGGTATGGGGGGTGGGTTTCACCAGTTTAGGATTGGCGTTCTGGCTCTCACTGCTGTTTGTCTCGTACGGCACAAAAATCATCGTGGCATTCCTGGTGGGTACGTTTATTTTGCGGCGTCTCGCTCCAAAATCACTCCAATATAAGATCCTGCCGCTGCTGTTGGGGTTGTTGATTTACGTACTGCTTGCCTGGCTGCCTTACTTTGGTTGGGTGGTTGCAGTGCTGGTGAATGCTGTTGGTCTCGGCGCGGCCTGGTTGGCTTATAGAGATACGGGGGCTGAAAGTTCGGGAGAACCTGCACTGGAAGAGGTGGTTGAAGCCGAATAGAATACTTACATAAGTACCGAGCCCGTTCCAACCTATAGAAGGAGGAACGGGCTCTTTTTCATTAAAATAAGGAATTATTACTGCATCTCTAAAGGATGAGTTTACCCAGATTTGGTTTGCAGGGAATATTTTACCGGACAAAACCAGGTTTGAAAATCACCTGGCCAGGAGTGCCGATCATACAGGTGAGTGTGATTTGCGCCATATTTTCTCGAATTTCCTGATGCGCCGCTGGATATGCCAGGCGTACGGATCTGCCTTGGCACGCTTTGAGGAGATCAGCTGCATGGCATCATCAGCGGAGAATCCCTGACCGACCAAAACCGAAGCGGCCATCGCTACACTGCGGTGCCGTCCTTCCCGGCAATAGGCCAGCACACTCTCACCGTTTTCCATCGTGGGCAAGGCAGCTTCAACTCCCCGCACTAACTTGCCGATCGGGATGGGCAGGAATATTGAATCAAAAGTGCGCAGGATTAACATCCTGAAAGGTGGTTGGCGGTAAACATCAGCCGGGCGGATATAGATCATATTGAGCAACAAGCGCACGCCCATGTCGCGGATTGCAGCCGCGTCTTCGGCCTGTGGGTTTGCAGCAATGTACAGCTGGTCGCTGATCTGGGAAATATCCATGATGGAGTTTATGTTTGACCCAGCATGATTGGCTGAGATTTAATCATTCTATCCGAGATACCCTATTAGAGTTTTCGGGAAAATGCAGATCAGTACCCTGGCGAAGAATTTTCATTCGGCAGGTGTCGATTGGCGGTACCTTAATGATCCCAAGCTTGCAGGAAATGGGTGCCCTTGCCAGCTAATCCCAGCTGCGACCTTCAAGCTGGCGTCGTAATGTGTCCTCCGCTTCCTCGGGAAGCGTGGTCTGCAGTACTTTGCCCTTATACTGTCTCAATGCAGCCACGGTAGGGTTGGGGTCATCGCCACGAACGATGAAGAATATCGCGGAGCTGCCAGGTTGTAATTCTTCTGTAACTTCCTTGACAAAATCTTGACTTACCCCGGTATGTGCCAATTTTCCTAACAGCGCGCCGCCGAGTGCACCCAGAACAAG
>JALHTN010000256.1 GCA_022865865.1 Anaerolineales bacterium | reverse complement strand
TGGTATGGGATGATCTGCAAGAACTGCCGGAGAAGGATCTTCTGCGATCACGGCCCGGATGGCGGGATTCACAGCTGCTGCGCGGATGGTGACCTGTCCCCCCAGTGAGAATCCCAGCGCACCGATCTGATTTGGATCGACTTCATCTCTCTCCAGTAGAAAATCGACAGCCCTATTCAAATCGTTGACCTCCAGCCAACCCCAGGTACCCAGGTTTCCCGTAGATCGTCCGTGGGCGCGCATATCATACATAAACACTCCAAAACCATCCTCGATGAGCAGCGAGGCTGCTGGCATCAGGTCCAGCCGGTTGCCTCCTAATCCATGAGTCAGAATAACTGTGGGACCACGCCGCGAAGGGATGAACCAGGCTGAGAGGGGCCAACCGTCACGACTGGAGAAAACCACATCTTCGTAATCCACCCCAATTTGGGTAAGGGGATTGCTTAAAATGGGTGTTCGTACCGGGTTGAGAGTGCGGTAAACGTTACGCAGCACCAATCCTAAGTAGAGTAGGATGGCACCACCAATAAAGGCAAGTGGGGATAAACGTGTGATAGCTATTGAGGCGGTCCAAAGGAAGAGTATTCCCCAAGCTGCCAAAACCAATACCAGCAGGTAGTAGCGGAAGCCTTTCCCTCTTGGGCGGTGGGTTACGTTATTTCCAGCATTACCCTCTTTTAAGGTCATATTTTGATTGCTCTTGGGGTACTGAGAAATGCATGTTGTTTTGCTGCGTGGTTTGCATATAATAGATACCGAGTAGCAAACCAATTGGTTCGGCTAACCCATACTGCTTGACAATTGAATTACGCATTGTGGGAAAATATGAAGGGTCAATGAGAAAACACTATCGCTAAACAAACTGCTGGATAATATGCTAGGATTTAGATCTTCCCTCAGGTTTCATCGATTGTTTTTCGAGTTTTTGGGTATTTAGTTAACGATTACCACATGGTGGATAACGAATTATGAAGCGCGCGGTAGGCAAGCATTGGTTATTCTGGGGCTGGTTCCTAACCAGTTCGCTTATTTTCTGTTGGATTCTTTTAGGCCCTTACGGTTATCTTTTTGAAAACCTGGCATTGCGTTTAACCATCCTGGCTGGAATGGTTGCCATCAGCTTAGTTTTGATCAATATTTGGGATGATGACAAATTCTGGATCGCTCTGGTTGTGACTTTGATCGGGTACTCCGTTGTATTCAAATTAGCTAGTTTTCTTCCCGGTATTAATGGACATCCATTTTCGCTGACCTGGTCGGAAGGTACTGGTTATTATTTCGCCTCCTTATTCTTCTCTGAGCAGATCTACGGGATTAATGTGGATTTGCCACTGATCAATCCCACCCGGCATATGCTTATGGCGATCCCATTCCTGGTACCTGATTTACCAATTTGGGTTCACCGCCTGTGGGAAGTAATTTTATGGCTGGCGGTTACAGGGTTCACAATATACCTTCTTGTCCGCAGATTGGGTATTGATAAAAAGCTCATCCGGTGGGCATTCAGCGGTTGGGTGTTTCTATACTTCTTTCAAGGACCCGTTTATTATTTTCTGCTGATCAGTTTAATTCCTATCCTGTGGGGTTTTGATGCTAAGAAGTTCAATAGAACATTCCTGCTGGTGCTGATCGGTTCAGCCTGGGCTGGAGCCAGCAGGGTAAATTGGATTCCAGTTCCAGCATTATTAGCAGTCACGCTATATTTCCTGGAAGAAAAGGTGGCTGATGAGAATTGGCACCGTTATCTGATAAAGCCTGTTATATGGTTTGCTTCAGGCGTGGTCGCTGCCCTGCTGGCCTGGATGGGGTACGCCCAATTGTCAGGTCACCCTGTTGGCAATTTTGGAATCTACTTCACTTCGAATTTGCTTTGGTACCGGCTGCTCCCCAATGCAACTTATGAAGGTGGTGTATTTCTTATTACTATATTGGTTTCACTTCCTATCCTGGGAATCACGGCGATTAATTTATTTCGATCGGGATTCAACTACCACTATCTACGCCGTCTCGGGATCGCATCTTTCCTGGTGGTTCTATTCGTCGGAGGCATGATCGTAAGCACCAAAATTGGTGGTGGCAATAACATTCACAATCTGGATGCATACCTGTTGATCCTGCTGGTCACTGGCAGCTACCTGTATTTCGGTAAAACCAATCCAGATTATGATTTTCCAGAGCGGAAATCTCCACCAAAGATGACCAGTTTTTTTGTCGCGCTGGCGATTATCACCCCATTGCTTCTTGCGCTGCAAAGTGGAAAGTCCATCTCGTTGCCAAATAAATCGCGGACGGAAAACGCATTATTAACTATCCAGGAATTTGCCACCCAATCAGCAGCCGCAGATGGTAAAGTCTTGTTCATTGCCGAGCGGCAATTATTGACTTTCGGTGATATTGAGGGTATCCCTTTGCTGCCAGAATATGAGCGCATGAATTTGATGGAAATGGTTATGGGTGGCAATCGAGAATACCTGGAGGAATTTTATCAGCGAATAGAAAACCAGGAATACGCTCTGATCATCAGCGAACCATTGATTACCAAATACAAAGGTCGGGGGGTTACTTTTGGTGATGAAAACGATGTTTATGTGCGCCAGGTTTCAATACCGGTATTGTGCTATTACGAGCCTGTTAAAACTATCTCTCAATTCCCCATTCAGCTATTAATGCCCAAGGCAGTTGCAGATATTTGTCCGTAATCCCATAGATAGAAAATTATCGATTATTCCATCCTTATAAACGGTTCCCTTATGCATTGAGTTACCGCATGATTGGTTGTGAATTTTTTCCCGGCATTGGATTATAATGAAACCAGTATTTTTATACTAGATATTATTATTTTATTTGGGATTTTTTGATGGCTTCTTTGACTAAGAGGATCGCCTCGATACCCTGGATTGCGGAGGTCATCGCGTTTCTTGGGGGAATATTGTATCTTTTCCAGGCAATAAAATTTGCCACCACGCAAGTTTCGATTCTGGACGAGGGAGCTTACCTCTATAAGGGGTACTTGTTCGCGACCGGCCAATCTACGCCATTTCAGGATTACGGCGCATGGGGAAATCATATGCCGTTCTCTTTCCTAATCCCGGGATACGTTCAAACCATCTTCGGACCTGGTTTAAGAACTGGCCGATATTTTTCGATCGCCTTAGCGTTAATTATGCTGATCGGTTTGTGGATTGTGTCAAGACGTTTTGGCGGTAGATGGTGGGCTATGAGTGCAATTTGGGCAGTAGCGTTAACTCCAATGTACAGCCGAGTTTACAGCGGAGCTTATTCGCAGGTTCTAATCGCCTGCCTATTTGTCTGGATCTTGGTTCTGATCTTGAACGAGAGATTGATTCTTTGGCAAGTCTGCCTGGGAAGCGCACTGGCTGGGATCTCTGTGCTGACGCGATTGAATATGGTCCTAGTATTGCCGTTATTGATCGGGTATATTTTCTGGCAGCACGGCAAACGGGCCGGTCTCCTGGCATCCACAACTGCGATCTTAACAGTAATCATTGGGCATGCTCTTTTTTGGCCAG
>JALHTN010000255.1 GCA_022865865.1 Anaerolineales bacterium | reverse complement strand
GGAGGGCTTTTTTCGATTTCTATTTAGGGCCATGGATATCATGGCGAAACTTGGCACGAGATTCTACTTCAGCGAGCTTCAAGGAGGCATATTGGCTGGCTGCGCGCATGAGGTGCTGCTGCTCGTCTTTGGGCAGGTTACCCAAACTTTCGAGGTTGACACCTTGGCTGTGGAGATATTCCTGGATGTAATTCCTTTCTAATTTCGATTGCGGGCCCTCACCTGGTTCATGAGTTTCCAGCGGTGCACCCATTTGGCACCTCCACCCTTATCATAGCATAAAGGTGCTTGAGGATTAATAATCTGCTGTTACCAATTTCCACAATTCTTCCCGAAGACGCTAACCTTCGGTGCAAGTCTTTGAACTCGGAAATGTATTTAATCCCACAAGTGGAAGGAATCCACAGGGAGAGCAATTAGCCAGCAGGAATGGGAATGTAAGGGGATTATTCGCGTTTTAATTCAGCAATATAGGGTAGCGTGCGGTGCTGGTCAGCGAAATCCAAGCCATAACCAACCACCCATACATCCGGGATATTGAATCCTAAATAGCCAATCGGGATTTTTAGGTTGTCGCGCTCCTTGCGAACCAGCACACAGCTGTTCAAGGAAGCTGGTTTGCGGCCTTTAAGCACCCGGTAGAGGTAATCCAGTGTGTGACCGGTATCGACGATGTCCTCGACGATAATCACGTGCTTATCCTCAATCGGCTCTCGAAGGTCCATCAGGATGCGCACTGCCCCCGATGTGGTTGACTTCCCATAGCTGGAAAGCGCCATGAAGTCAACGGTGTGGGGGATATCTAGGTGCCGGGTTAGATCTGCCAGGAATATGAAAGCACCTTTGAGGATCCCCACGATGTAGAGTGGTTCACCCCCGGCAAAATCTGAGGATATTTGGTCCGCTAATTCTTTCACCCGGGCCTGGATCTGGTCTGTGGAAACCACCACCCGGGACAAATCAGGGTGTAATTGATTCATCTTTGTGCCTCCCTCAATTTGATCATACCATTGTCTCGTACCCCCAGAATATCTGATCGAATCTGGATAACCTCCTGCTAGGCTGCCACTGGTGCAATCTTGATCCGCTTCCTCTGGTTCCTGAGGATGATGGTCCCCAGAACTATGAAATAACCTAAGTAAGCCAGCACTTCGGTAAGTGATGGGTTGCCATTATAGCCAAATAAGGCTTTGAGGATGCCACCGATTTCCGAATTATCACTGAGTATGTAGTTCATGTTCCACACGGGTTCGATTATCGCCGGTATCCAGCCTGCCTCATTCAGCTCGTGGACCCCGTGGGCGACCAATCCAGCGGCAAAGAAGAGCAACAGAATATTAGTTATCTGGAAGAAGTGCTTCAGATTCAACCGTCTGGTGGAGGCGAACAGCAGCCATCCTAACAAGATGGCACCTGCCAGACCCAGGATCGCTCCGATCAGAACAGAAATCGGATCGGAGGCCATGCGAGCAGCGATCAAGAATAGAGCTAATTCAATACCTTCTCGGAAGACAGCCAGGAATGCCAGGATAAACAAGGCTGAACTGCCGCGTTCTAATGTGGTTTGGGCTGTTTTGACTTCCAGGTCATGTTGAATTTGACCACCTTGGCGCTGCATCCAAAGGATCATCCAAGTCAGAATCGCGGCGGCCAGGAGCATGGCGAGGCCTTCAAAAATCTCCTCAAATTGCCCCGAAAACTCCATCCCGAGGAAATTTAGACCCAACCCAAACACAAAACTGAGTGCAATTGCGAACAGTGCTCCCCGCCAGACTACCGGCTTTAATTCTTGTTGGTTGAGCTTGTTCAGCGCACCAATGATGATTCCAATAATCAGCGCTGCTTCGAGGCCTTCACGGAGCGATAATAAGAAACTGGGGAGCATAACGGTAAAATTTCCTTTCGTTCTAGATTAGTCACTAACAATAAGACCATCATCACCCTTTCACTGAACTCTTAATGGGTCCATCAGCCATCGTGGTGGGAAGCAATTGGATGGTCTCGGCGATGTCTGCAGCGATTTCTACGAAGCCCTTGTCCACCTCAATCAGGCGAGAATCATGCGCCCCGATTGCTCTCAGGGTTATCTCTGAGCCTGAACGCAGCCCTTCATTCGACAGAAACCGGGCCACGGTCGGCAGGGCATTAATCTGCAGGATTTTGGCTTTCATGCCAACCTCAATCTGATTCAATGTCACCCAATTTAGGATTATCTGATCTCCATTGAACTTGGGAATTGGCTGTCCCCTAGGTCCAATGACGGGATCGTTTAAGTACTTCGAAAGGCGTTGGGCGATATCATCCGGGGTGACGTGCTCCAAATCGCATGCCATTGCATCTGCCTCCTCCAAAGTTACCTTGAGGTGGTCGACGATAAATACTTCCCAAAGCCTTCTGTTACGCAGTGTTCGAAAAGCAACCGCATTACCTTGTGCGGTCAGCTCAACGCCTTTATAAGGACGGTAATGCAGCAACCCTTCGCTTTCAAGTTTACGCACCATCTGGTTGACCGATACGGGCTGCACAGACATTTTTTGCGCGATGTGCGAAAGGGGGATGGGTTGGGTTTCACCATCTTCGATCGATCTGGCGATCGTGATGAGATACATCTGTTCGCTTTTGCTGATAGGTTCAGAATTATGGAGGAACATAAATAATATCGCCTAAATCTTATGGTAAGCCATAATATATCATGCACAATTCATCTGCGCTATCACCTTTTGTCACAATATCTGGCGACGATCGTCATTTAATACGAATGCAGCAGTCGATAAGGATTAGTACTATTTGCCTAACAAATCTGCGCGATTAAAACTCGTTTTTTGCGTCATAATACCTATCGGACCAGATTTATCGATTTATTTAATCGGGTACTTAGGGATCTTCTGTTTTTGGGTGTTATTAGATGAGAAGACGTTCGACAATTCTTTCACTACCCAGTTTAGTGATATTTTCGGTTCTGCTGACCGCGCTTGGATTGACGATCTGGCGCGGGGGTGGATTGGCATTCAGCCCGGGTGATTTGAGCGGAAAGAATCACCCAGATATCGTCCTGGCGGGGTACAGCTCGCATGCAGAGTTCGAGGGACAATGCAGTCTCTGCCACCAGCCGCTGACCAGCCTGCAGGCCGATTTGTGTGTTGACTGTCATAGTCGTGTTGAGGATCAAATCACCATGAAGAACAGTTTACACGGCAATCTTGAAAACGTAATGCAATGTGCCGAGTGTCATTCAGACCATCAAGGTCGAGAATTCGATCTTCGCTTGGGCAACTTGGGAGATTTTGATCATTCCATGATCGCATTCAGCTTGATCTGGCACCAGGTTGATTATTCGTTGGCACCTATCGAGTGTTTGGATTGCCATGTGACAGATGACCATTTCTCGGTGTCAGCCATT
>JALHTN010000254.1 GCA_022865865.1 Anaerolineales bacterium | reverse complement strand
GCTGAGTATTTCGATATCGATTCGACCGTGATCCGTGTTCTCTTCGTCTTGGGAGCTTTTATCCTGGGCGGTGGTTTGTGGATTTATCTCATCCTGTGGATCATTATGCCCCTTAATCCCGATGAGTTCGGTCTTGGAGATGTGACGACCACAGATGAGCCCCCAACAGATGAGCCTCCAGCAGAAGAGGCTGAATAGCCAGTTATTTAAAGACTAAAATTCTAATTCTTATATAATCAGGTTTCGGTGATTTATCTGCGGAACGTGTAAATATATCTATTGTGATGCCGAATAGGGATTTGAATTTGCGCGGCTATCCAGCCATTGGATAAGCATTGGCATCCATCTATGGGCGCACCTTCAGCGGTTTCTTGGGTTGGCTGATGTGGGGGATGGTGCACATCCTATTCCTGGTGGGATTCCGCAGCAAGATGGTGATCATGATGGATTGGGCCTGGAACTACCTGGCCAACGAGCGTGGGGCGCGCACTATCACCGGCGATCCGCAGCTGAAGGTGAAATAAGTGCGGGGAATTAATATGGCTGATTGGGAAGATTAGTAAATCAAGAAAGTCTAATAATTATCACCAGAAATTCTTATTTCACCCAGTACGGTTGTGAAGTACATCTGTAATCATGTTCTTTTTCCTTCTTGTTGTTCCTGGCAGATTGGGTGTGCAGCTGAGTAGAATTAAATATATAATTTGATCATCGAATGATGGGTTCCGAATTCATCAGCCACCCACGGAAGGGTAAGAAAATGTGGGAACGTCGTCTCAGTTTTGAGTAAAGGGAGGCCAAAGATGAGCAAGCGCGTATTCGCCTGTGTCATATTGATCACCAGTTTGATATTAATCTCCGCTCCGGGTTCGCCGGCAGCATCACCTGCCGCAGAAGCGACTTATCTCGTCAATTCAGACCAGGATGCGCCGGATGCTGCTCCTGGAAATGGGATTTGTGCTACCTCATTTGGCAACTGCACGCTGCGGGCAGCTATCCAGGAAGCCAACCGAGATCTAATGGCCTCCAAAATCAAGTTTGCCTCGAAGATGACGATCAATGGCCCAACCCTGGAGGTCTTAGTGGAGCCATTTACCGTGCTGGATGCAAGTGATCGCTGGGATGGATCCTGGCCCTCGGGAAGGCCAGGGGTGATCATCAGCGGCGGACTTTACTCGAACGGATTATTGGAAATTCGCGGGGATTATGCAGCAGTATATGGGATTAATTTCCGTGGAGGTGGCAGCATAGGTATTGTTGTTTCCTATAGTCGAGGAACCATCATAGGCGGTACGGAACCTGGACAGCGGAATGCCTTCACCACCAGCCATAATGCCAGTGGGGCCTCGATAGGAGTGGAGATAAACAATGGTGCTGCAGAGACCGATATCAGAAGCAATTACTTCGGCACTTTCGATGGGGTTAATGCAATCCTGAATCCGGGTCAATATGGTGTCTACCTGAGCAGTGCTGATAACATAGTACGTCAAAATATCATTGTCGGGCACACGATAGCTGGGATCAATATCTTGCTTGGAAATAACAACCTCATTCTGGAAAACTTTATCGGTACGGATGAGTTTCAGACTTCCTCTCTTCCCAACCAGGTTGGTGTGGCATTATTTAACTCTAATGAAAACCAGATCGGTCCATATAACCGTGTTTATAACAATACCCAGGACGGTATCCTGGTCAAGAATTCTGATGATAACCTGGTGGTTGGAAATGATGTCCGCTCCAATGGTGGTCACGGGATTACTCTCTGGGGGACTAACAGGTCTCGGGTAGGACTTTTCATTGAAAATAAAGTTATCTCAAACAGCGGAGATGGTATTTTTGTCGTGTTTGGGGGTCATAATCAGGTCAGGTTTAATTCCATATCCGAGAACAGCCAGTCTGGTATTCGGCTTGAAAATACAGTCAACAATGCCATTGGAGGAGTGCTTGAATATGAAAAGAATGATATCTTCAAAAATGGAGCCGATGGTGTTCGTCTAAGTACCGGTGCGCATACCAATACTGTCTCTGGAAATTACATCGGTTTCGGCGCTTCCGGTGCATTCGACAACGGCAACCTCAGACACGGCGTGCTGGTTGAGAACGGTGCTTCGGAT
>JALHTN010000253.1 GCA_022865865.1 Anaerolineales bacterium | reverse complement strand
TTTGTCATGCGGCCACCAATTGCAAACCTCAAGTCCCTGCGAGATATGCAAATTGCTGCCCAGATATTGAGGCGTGTATGGATGTCGGGGTCGCAAAGCCAGCAGTACTACCCCGTGAGAAGGAATCTGCTCAAAAGTGAGACCCTTTTCAGCAGGATCGTTATTAAGGATCAGGTGAGTTTTACCCATCCAGAAATCCCTGGCATACATTTCCTGGCTTTCCTTCAAGTAAAAATCACTTATTTTTAAGAATTTGTCTTGGGCTGCCTCTTTCCAATTGAAGAGGGCAACCAGGTGCCAGGGACCGGTGGGTCCGTCCAGATCGAGTTGGACACGCTCCGGGGTTGTGCTATCGAACCAATCGAGGATGTAGGGTCGTTTGCCAATTAATGGCAGCAGGACTTTTAAGATATTCAATCTCTCTGGAGGTAAATCCGGGACATGATCCGAAATCATCAAGGAACCTCCGCTCAGGGCGATCACACTGGCGATGGTTTCTACTTCGGTTTTGGTTAACTCTGTTTCAGGTCGCAGTAATAAGCAATCCGGGTCATTGATCCACCAGCGACCATGCAGATCGGACCTGGTGAGGGTGTTGTGGAGTGCGTTGAATGCTGAAGGAAAAGAGGCTTCTTTTCTGAGGAGGGATTCGATCCCTTTAAAGTAAGGGTTCCAGCGCCGGGCAGTGTCGGCTCCAATACGCATTCCATTCACCAAGCCGATAGCTGGTCCTAGCGGGCAACCGCAACCAAGCAAGAATGCCTCCTCTCCGGCTTCTGATCTGACTAATTCTAATCCTGTGCGCAGCACTTGAGCCCGGGTTTGGGTAGCATCATAAAAACGACCTTTCAAAGCGGCTGCGTATAGGAAATCAAGTTTTAAATATGGAAAACCCCAATCACTGGTTGCTGAATGAATTACCTCTCTCACATATCCCTGGGCATCAGGGTGAGTTAAATCCAAGGCTTGTGTAAAGGAATTCCACAAGAAACCGGCATTAACAGGACGTCCAAAACGATTTCGCAGCACCCATTCTGGATGCTGATTTGCCAGCCTTGATTTGGGATGCATGATAAATGGCGCCAACCAAATACCAGGGGAATAATCACCCTTACTGATCTCTCTTGCCAAAGGAGTCAAACCCTCTGAGAATCCTTCATTGAACGATAACCAATCTCCAACTTGAGTTTCAAATCCATCATCAATTTGAATAATTTCTAATGGTATTTGCTCCCTTAAATCTTTTAGAGCCTTGAGGTTTTCTTGAATATCTCCAGCATTCAATCGACCAATATAATCCTCACCTGAAAATTGGTACCATGAGCACCAACCACTTGGTGATTTGGTACCGGAAAAATTTTCCGGCGGTAAATTGTGCTCCCGCATCACGGCTTCTAGATATGGAGCCAGGGGATCCGGATTGTCAAGGTGCAGGAATTGGAGACACGCCCAATCGGTTTCCATCTGCCTGCCGGGATCCAACCGGGCACCATCTCCATTAGCCCACATCTTCAAGGCAGGTGAGGTGCCCCCCAACCAGTTTTCCAGGGAACCGAAGTGTTTTTTTTGCGAAAGAAATCCGCACAGCAAACCATTACGGTAATGCTGATCACCTAATACACCATACATATCGCTGGCAAACAAGCCGCTTCTGCGAGGATTAGGGGTTTGGGTGTTTTTGACCAGCGGTGATCGTAAAAAGCCAAGGTGAGTCTGCAGGTATTGATCGGTCGCTTGATAGCTGCCGGAACGCGACCATGACTGCCAGCCATTCGAGAAAAATGCTAAATTAAGAGGATGTGAACTGCCTCTCGGATCAGATGGTCGCTTCGTTTTTGAGAGACCTGATTTTGGAAAATAAACCTGTCCATTTGGACCACGTCGACCGCGATGGATATATCCTGCAGACAGGAGCTCAATCTCTTCGATCTTAATCGGTTCCGTGTTTTGATTTTCTATGGAGATTTTCCAGAGCAACAATGGGTGATGAGTGGGTAAAGCAAAAGTAATGGTGGATTCGATTTTATCTTCACTAGAATTAATTGTTAGCTGGATTTTTTTTCCGGGACCGTGGGAAGATAGACTGGTCTCCGATGCGACTATAGAATAATCCGGCCAGTGGTCGAGAAGGTTTTTGTATCTACGACCTCGCCGGTATCCCAGATTTAATTGAATATTTTCAAGTTGTGGGCCGTTCGGATAGCGCGAAGAAGCATTCCATCGAGCAAGTAAAGGATTTATTTCAAGTTGGATGGCTGAGTTCTCGAGGATATGGGGCATGATTGTCGAGAGGATTGTTTCAGGAAAGCATCAGCTTGGACTCTGCCAGGCAGGATTGAAAGACCATGGGTGGTAGATTTGGGCGGTTCTTAGGCACCACGGCTGGCAAAAGTGTTCTTCAGATCGGGTTTGATCTGAACTGTGGGGGCAGCATTAAGATATAAGCTGTTATTTATTTCCAATTTGGCTGCCCGGCTATAATGCTGAATTCCATCATCATCAAATGCTAACCGCTCAGTGTCATGCAGACATTGAGCCATGGTTTCATGGGAAATTTTGAACTGGTGTTCTGGAGTAAAAAGTTTGGATTTACCTTCGGCGGCGAGGATGAGGGTCTGGTACGCCGGCAGCAGGCATAACAAGCTTGCCTTGCGATAGCCAACGGCATTGTGGGGTAAAGTGAGCAGGTACTCTGTAGCTTTATCTAAATCATCGAGAACATCCTCAAAGATTTTTTGAATCCAATCCAATGGAGCTCCCTCTAAAGATAACGGTGTGTTGTCTATCTCCTGCATCCAATCTGCGTTCACATAACTGACGCCTCGCTCTAAATCATTCGCGAAATCTTTAATGATGTTGGTTTTTTGCAGACCTCGCCCGCAGGCTTCAGCATTGAGGCTTAGTTGATCAGCGATGGGTTGGGATAAACCATAATGCTCGCTGACAAGTTCTGTTGCCATATGGCCGACGGTACCCGCGACGATATAGCAGTAATCATCATAATCTTGTTTGTCACCAAGAACCTGAGTATCATGTATTTCGATGAACTGCGGCTGTACCTGGGGATCATCAAGCTGGCTCATACCCAGTGCCATCCTGTGAGCCCAGCGTTGGATAATATCTTGCGATGGGGATGGTATCGAGCGGTAAATTTCCCAGAGGGTTAAGCCATCGGAAACGCCCATGATTCTTTCTTCGTCAGCAGTTAAGCCTGGCCAAGCATCATTTTCCCAAGCGGTCAGAATATCCACAGCATGTTGAGGTTCGTCGAGAAGTGTACCGAGCTCAGTAAAGCGGTTCTTTTTCCAATCATGAGATTGGGAGCAATCCTCAATATTATCGATCACCCAGCATATCAGGTAAGCAGTACCCAGATAATGCTGTAATGGTTTCTCGACTGCGCGAACAACTATTGCGAATGAACGCGAGACTTTATACATCCACGTGTCGAGATATTCGATTTGCTGTTCTGATATTGTAAATTTATCCCCTTGCGTCATAACCAGTAAATCCTTCAAGGATTGTATATATAGCGAAATTTCTATTCGTCTTGGGATTCCTCACCCGTGGATGAATGGGAAGGATCCGCTTTTATCTGGCGATTCCTTCTCAGGATTGTGGTGTTAAACCAATTGGTCAAAATTAGTGAAGTATTGGAAGCACTTTCCTTAATATCATCAAATAAGATGTCATTCACCAGATCGACCGATTGCTGTTCGATCAATTCGTCCATTTCAGGGCTGTCTGCCAGGTAATCAAGAGTCTCTTCAATCGTCTCCGTGGCAATCTC
>JALHTN010000252.1 GCA_022865865.1 Anaerolineales bacterium | reverse complement strand
TCAGACCGTAGCCCACATACGCCCGGCAGCCAATCTCCTTTTCTAGTGCCTCGATCAGTGACAGGGGTGAAGGAGCGCCGCCAATGATTACCTCTTCGAGACTGCTCAAATCATATTTCTTCAGATCTGGATGCTGGAGCATACCGTTGAAGATCGTGGGTACACCCAGCAGCTTGGTGACCTTTTCCTCTTCGATCAGCCGCAGCATATTGCCGAAATCCACCTTGCGCAGCATGACATGTGTTCCCCCTACCGCGGTCAGGAACTGCGGTGATCCCCAACCGTTGACGTGGAATAAAGGCACAACATGCAGCAGGGTATCCTGGTCGCTGACTCTGAAACCGGGGATCGCGGTCAGGGTATGGATATAAAGCGTGCGGTTGGTAATCTGAACACCCTTCGGGGGTCCGGTCGTCCCAGATGTATAGAACAATTCAATCACCGCATCCTCGTCTATTCCGTCCAGATCTACCTCCGCCTCAGCTGATGCATTCTCCAGGAGTGTTTCATAAGCCTGAATCCACTCTGGATAATCATCAGCTTCCATGATAATGAATTGCTCAACATTCTTTAATTGGTCACGCATGCCCTGGACCAGGGGCAGGAAATCCTGGTGAAAACACAGCACCTTCGTTCCTGCGTGATTGAGAATGTATTCAATTTCGTGTTGTGCTAGGCGGATATTAATCGGATTCAGAATGCCTTCAATTTGAGGCACCGCGTAATAGGCTTCAAGCAATTGGTGCGAATTGTAGGTGATGAATGAAACCACATCATCCTGACCAACCCCAAGATCAATTAAGGCATTAGCAAAACGATTTATGCGTCGGTCATATTCCCCATAAGTGAAACGCTTGTCGCCATCAACGATTCCGATTTTATCCGTATAGAGTGAGACCGCCCTTTCTCGGAATTCAAGTGGGGTTAATGGCACATTCATGGGTATAAATGAAAGAGAGTAAGAGGCAAGATTGCCTCTTACTCTATTATCGAACTTTGATTATGGTTTATTCACAGCTTGCAGGTTTGGTGATGCCATCCCAATCGATCCAGACATCTGGAAGCGGTGGAATCCCATCGATGCAAGCTTTCTGAACCCGGATCAGATCGAGGTAGTAGGGAATGAGCGTGCCGCCCTCTTCATGGAGCATTCTTTGGGCTGCTATAAAGTGTTCACGTCGCACCTCCGGATCTGTTTCGGCGCGGGCTGCATCCAGCAAGGCATCGAACTCGGGAACGTTCCAGAAGGATTCGTTCCAGGAACCGCCTCCGCGGTAGATCTCGTTGAGGGCCGTATCAGCGAGACGTCCATTCCAGCAAGTGATCACGAACGGTTCCACCATCCACTGCTCGGTCCAAAAACCATCCGCCGAGACAATTTGAATATTGACATCGATACCTGCCTCTGCCGCTTGCTGCTGGTAGATCTCGGTCAATGCCTCCCAGTCCTGGCAGATATTGGAGGCGTACAAATCGATCTGGAAGCCATCCGGGTAGCCGGCTTCTTCCAGCTTTGCGCGTGCCGCATCTAAATCCTGTTCATAGCTGCATTCCGACAAGACATTTGGATCACTGGGCATGACTGCCGAATCGCAGGAAACCCTACCGGCTCCGGAGAGCGAGAGGTCCACGAGCTCCTGGCGGTCGAGCACGTAGTGCATTGCCTGGCGCAAAGCTAAATTGTCAAATGGTGGAATGTCAGTGCGCATGACGAGACCCGACCAGTCGCCGCTTGGAACCTGGCTGATTATAAATTCAGGATTACCCTCAAATCGTTGGGCTATGTCCAGGGTAACACCCTGGAAATCCAGCTGCCCTGAAAGCAAGGCGGTTGTTTGCGCCTCGCCGTCGGCGATACCGTAAACCTCTACTCCGGCAACCCCTGGGGGGCCATCCCAGTAGTCATCGTTGGCAACCAGGACAGTGATACCCTCCACGTCCAACGTGTCCAGTTTGAAGGGACCGGAGCCCATACCTGTCTCCAGGATGCTCGGGGTTGCTTCGAAGCTGCCCTCCGGCACAACCCGGGCGCGGTAATCCATGACGCTCAGATCAAATAAAACGCTTGGTTGATTTAGATTGAACACGACGGTGAAATCATCCGGGGTCTCGATGCTGTCCACAATCTCAAAGGAGGTTCTCAAGATGGATGTTTCCGAGGATCTCCAGTGATCTGCTGAATATTTGACATCAGCCGAGGTGAGCTGGGTGCCATCATGGAAGTAGACATCGTCACGCAGGTTGAATGTCCACACCGTGGCATCCTCATTCGGTTCCCAGGATTCTGCCAGCGATGGCTGTGGGGCCATTGAATCGAAGCCGGGCTCTGTCAGGCGATCGTAGATCAGGGAAATGGTGGGCCAGAAGCGGGCTTCATCCACGGGGTCCAGGTTCTCATTACCGCCATATTGCAAGCCGTCGGTAAATCGCAGGATCCCGCGTTCTTCCTCCATCACCTCTTCTTCTGTGGGCTCTGGTTCATCTGGCACAGCTGTTGGCTCTTCAGGTACAGCAGTGGCTTTCTCCGGTTCAGGTGCTGCTTCGGTGGCTTCCGGTTCCAGGGGTGCTTCGGTTGGTTCCGGGGTGGCGGATGCACAGGCAGCCAAAACCATCGCGGCTACAATCAAAATGCTAAAAACCAGGTAAATCTTCTTCGACATCATACTCCTCCTTACGGATTGTCAATTCAAAATTAACTTCTGATAAAACATAGATATAAATGGGACTGCTTTGTTTGCTATTTCGATACTCATCACCTCCTCATATCTACGAGCTGCTAGGTTTGTATACAAAATAGAGAGCTGTTATTTCAAGAGCAGCTCTCACCTTTCTTCAGTTGATGATGTTACATCCACACGTGAGCTGTTCGGAGTAATCAATTGGGGAGCAATTTCAAATGCCTGTGACCCATTGACCTGGACAAGTTTCTGTTCTCGGGTGATCTTGTCCAATTCCTCGATTGGAATGTGGCAACGAATTTGATGCCCATTGGCAGCAGCAGGAGATTGCCAGGGGGGTGTTTCTTGTATGCAAACATCTCCCAGACAATAGGGACAGCGTCGCTGGAAAGCGCAGCCTTGCGCTGGTGGTGCAAGTTCAGGAGTGTCGCTGGCCAGAAGCTGCGGTTCATAATCTGGATCTGGCACTAAAATCGCGCCCAGGAGAGTCTCTGTGTAGGGATGGAAGGGGGCTGAGTAGATTTCATCCACAGTTCCTACTTCGCATAAGCGACCCTGGTAAAGCACCGCCACGCGATCAGCAATTGCTTTCACGACTGCCAAGTCGTGGGCGATGAAAATATAAGTCGTATTACGTTCCTGCTGCAGGTCAGCCAGCAAATCCAGGACTGCAGCTTGAACCGATACATCCAGGGCTGACGTCACCTCGTCACACAGTACAACCTCAGGATCGGCAGCAAACGCCCGGGCAATAGCCACACGCTGCTTCTCTCCTCCAGACATCTGTCCTGGGTAGCGCAGTCGGTAGCGTTCATCCAAACGTACACGTTCGAGCAGTTCGCCTTGCCTGGCTCTTCGTTCATCACGCGTCATCTTGGGGAAATACAATTTGAGTGGTTGGTCGAGGATTTCGGCTACATTATGCCTGGGATTTAGTGAAGCATCCGGGTTCTGGAATATCAATTGGATATCTTTACACAACTGCATCGGACGCTTGTCCACCTCAACTGACAAATCGAAATCTTCAAATTTTATATTGCCATCCTTGGCTGGCAATAGCCCTGCCAGGGTGCGAACGATCGTAGTCTTGCCACTGCCGCTCTCTCCAACTAGGGCCAGGGTTTCACCTCTTTGAACTGAAAGCGTGATATCACTGACCGTAGCTGGTGGTTCTGGCTCATTTCGTATACGCTCCATAAGTTTAGGACGATAATATGAGATCGCCATCCCAGAGATTTCGATGGCCGGCTCGTCATGGGTGGCACGGCTGACGGTGTGAAAAACTTGCTCCAATTCCTGCGAGAAATCAGTTGCCAGGACTTCTTCCCAATTATGGCAGCGCACCAGATGTTCTGTCCCTTGAATAGCCTTCAATTCGGGTTGCTCAGATGTGCAAATATCGCTGGTGAACTTGCAGCGTGGAGCGAAGGAACAACCGGGTTCAGTCCCTGGGATCGGGGGTTGACCGGGCATAGAGTTGGGAATACCAGAAAGGGTCAAGCGGGGTATTGATTCGAGCAAACCACGCGCATAAGGGTGGGCTGGCACCCGGAACATTTCAACTACATCTGTATCTTCGATGATCTCACCCGCATACATCAGCGCTACACGATCACTTACCCTGGCGATCACACCCAGGTCGTGACTGATATACATCATGGCTGTGCCCATCTCTGAAACAATATCCCTCAGCAGGTTGAGAATGTGAGCCTGGGTGGTCACATCGAGACCGGTGGTTGGTTCATCCAGGATCAACATTTCAGGTTCAGCTGCCAGCGCCATCGCAATTACAGCTCGCTGCTGCTGACCTCCAGATAACTCATGTGGATAACGCTCTCCCATCACTTCAGGATGCGGCAGGCGCACCTGACCCAGTAGTTCTATCATGCGATCTTTTGCTTCAGACCCCGAGAGATTGGCGTTCAACTCAATTGCTTCCAAAATTTGTTTGCCAACTCGCATTGTTGGTGTTAATGAATCTCCTGCATTCTGAGGGATCAGGGCAATTTGCCTACCGCGAATCGACTCGAGCTGTTTGTTGGTCAGGTTGAATATATCATTTTCTTCAAATTGGACCGAGCCTGCAAGGATCTGGGAACCTGGGCGTAGATAGCCCATCATGGCCTGCCCGAGGGTGCTTTTACCACAGCCTGATTCGCCGACCAATCCCAGCGTTTCTCCAGGCTTGATCTGCAGATTCACACCCTTGAGCACATGTACCAGCGTCTTACGCTGGGTATAGTAGCCAATTGTCAAATCGTTGACATCGACCAGACAATCGCTCATACAGGTGCTCCCTGACTGCGGTCCAATCCAAGCGCTTTTGCGAAGGCATCCGAGAAGAAATTAATCCCAATTATCAAGGTGCTCAACATAATCACGGGTCCAAATACTGACCAGGGCTGAATTGCCATAATCTCACGATTTTTTGCAATCATAAAACCCCAATCTGGCGTGGGTGGTGCTACCCCAAAACCCAGGAAGGAGAGTGAGGTGAAGCCCAACAGCATCCATGACCAATTCATGGAGCCATCGACTAACAGCACATCTCGCACGTTGGGTAATAATTCCTTCATTACGATGGTGCGCTTCCGTTCTCCTCTTGCCCGCGCTGCAAGAAGAAATTCACTGGTTACAAAGTCCAGCGTCGCTGCCCGGGCCACACGGATCGTCAGAATCCCATAAGTGAAGCCGAAGGTCAATGTCTGCACCCACATCTTGGTCCCCATCGCGCTGATAATGATAAGCAACAGAAGCAACCATGGTATCGATAGCATGGCGTCAACCAGGCGCATGATTAGTTCATCAGCTCGTCCGTTGAGTAAACCAAGCAAGATGCCCAACAAGCCCCCCCATACAATGGCGATTACAATGGCGATCAGGGTGACGACCAGAGTAACCCGGCCGCCCACCATGGAGCGGGAGAATACATCTCGGCCAAGTTTATCGGTTCCAAAGAGATGTTCCACTGATGGTTGTTGATTTCGGATCTGCGCATTCATTTCAAACGGATCTTGAGGCACCCAATAAGGGGAGGTCGCCGCAATGATGATATGCCCGATGATCAATGCCAATCCAAGCATACCTGCCCAGGAGCGGCGTAAATTCTCCCAGGTTTCTGCTAATGGACTGCGACGTTTTACAATTGTTGTACCCTCAGCAGATGGTGATGCTATTGTCATACATGCCTCCGAAAATCAAAGGTACCACCATGATACCAATAAATTTGTGACCTAATGCCCGCGCGCGGTTCTCAACTTCGGATTAAGGAACATAGACAGTACGTCTGCAATTAAATTTAATATTATATAGATAACAGCTAATATGATGGCGATCCCCTGTACCAGAGCAAAGTCCCGGTCAGTAATTCCGGTAATCATGAGCTGTCCGATACCTGGGTAGTTGAACACGGTCTCGATGATGGCAACCCCTCCCAACAACCAGGCCAGTGTCAGGGCAACCACATTTATCGTCGGCAGCATGGCATTTGGCAAGGCATGCTTAAAAACGATTTGCCAGTATGGCACCCCTTTCAATTTTGCCATCTGGATGTAATCGCTCGTCAGCACATCGATCATGTTGGTGCGTACCAGGCGCAGAATGTGAGCCACCATGATCAGAGTCAGGGTGATAATTGGCAAAACGATATTCGGTAATAATTCAAGAACAGGAACATCTGATGGGACCAGCGTGATCGCCGGGAACCACTCCAGGCGGATTGCGAAAAAATATATCAAGATCGTCGCTGTGACGAATCCAGGAAGAGTCATACCCATGATCGAGGTAGTTGAAACAAATACATCCGGCCATTTATCGCGCGTCAGACCCGCAATGACACCTAATACGATCGCCAACGGAATACCTATCAGCGCTGCAGCGGTAGCCAATACAATGGTATTACGGAAACGGTTGCCGATGAGTTCAGCAACGGGTTTCCTTTTGGACATCGAGTCCCCTAAGTCACCTTTTAATACCCCCCCCAACCAGTCCAGGTATCGTTGGTAAACCGGGGCATTGAGACCAAACTCTTCACGCAAGGAAGCCAAACTTTCTGGGGTTGCTGATTGACCAAGATATGCCGTCGCTGTATCGCCCGGCAACGCTTCAACACCTAGGAAGACGATTAAAGAAACAATGAAGAGGGTTACTACAGCAAGAATCAACCTGCGACCAATTAGGGAACTCATAACCTTTCTCCACAACCTTTGATAATGTAATTGCTACTCATATTGTACTGATACTAAATTTCCAATAAATGGTCTTCAATATTAATACCTACTAGCGATTCGGTTGGTGTCAAACCATCCAGGTACATGATCAATGAATTTATTGATCTATCTAAACTGTCATTAGATTTTTCAACACCAAAAAGCACGGAAGAACCGATCATCCCGGAAAAAATCATCTCGGTAGCCCGGTCGGTGTTTACATCTACCCTTAATTCCCCTTTTTCTTTGCCTTCTTCCAGTAGGTTTTTCAGCATGCGCTTCAAACCCATAAACCCTTGAGCCACTTCTTTCATTAACTCCGGTCGCTGGTCGTCTAATTCAACTGAAAAAGTGACGAAAATACAACCCCCTGGAAAATTATAATCATCTTTCAGATACCTATCCCGGTAGTTCTCTAAGATCTTCCGTATCTTCTCCTTTGGACTCTCAATCTCATCCAAACCATAGAGAACTTTTTTGCGCCAAATACCCTGTGCAATGGCCAGCACCTCATAAAATAGGTCTTCCTTGCTTTCGAAATGGTTATAGAATCCCCCTTTGGAAGTATCCGCGGCCTGCATAATGTCTGAGATGGACGTGTTAAGATAACCCTTGGTCGAAAACAGTTTTAATGACTCATGATAAATCCTGTCTTTCAATCTCACTCGGGATACCTTTTCAATTGGAGACCGACGGGTCGGTCTT
>JALHTN010000251.1 GCA_022865865.1 Anaerolineales bacterium | reverse complement strand
TGATCTGCGCACCGGCCAGCTGGACGCGCATATTTTGTGGCAGTTTCTCCAAGATTTGGTTGAAAATACGAGGGATTTGGAGTACAGCGGGGCACGCTGACCTAAAACCTCTGCTACCCAAATCGAAGAATTAACGAACCAGTTTTATCAAATTCCCTGCCAAACAAAATTGGGACCATCAAAGCTGGTTTCCAGGACTTATTTTTACGTCACCAATGATCCTGCAAACGGCAAGGCGGCCAAGCTGTACGTGAAACAGGCTGACCTGGAGTACATGAGGTTTGGAGAGGTCTACACCGAGCAGAAAGTCGATAATTTGACCAAAATCGCCAAGCATAAATACAAGTCTGACAGTCAAGGTAATGTGGATATGATTTACCAGGCGAATAAGCATGTGATCGGTAAGGATAAAGACTTAATTAAACCAGGTCAGATGTTGTTAATTCCATACTTCGGACCCTGATCTGGAAGCAGTATCGGGCAAACCTGTTTGGGGGATTTTATTGGTGAGATAGTTCTGAATAAATCTTACTTAATGCGAAATATACCGCCCTCGGATGGTCAACCAGAGAGCGGTATCTTTGTATTTCTACAGTTCATTTGGGGCGCTGGGATTTTAACCCAGGACCTCAAGCGGCAATGCAGTCATGTTTTTGAGTTGCATAATGAGTTCATTCTTCCACAAAAAAGGGGGCATTTAGAAGAATGCAAAGAATTAGATCAATTTGTCTAAATGACGCAAATTCCTAAATCGTTAGAAACAATATTCAGGTCTTATTTACTGACAGTAAAAGAATCCAGAAAATGTTCGTAAAGCTCCACATTGCTTTCTACAAGGTTATCAATCATAGTTATTTTGAATAACTTATCCCCTTTAATGAAAAACACTTCCTGGGCAGCTGCCCCGCCTTGAGATTGAGCAATTGACAAACTGACTGCAGGGAGGCCATCTAAATCCATGTTGGGCTCAGCTGGAAGCTCTCCAAGATCCATTTCACTCCATTCCTGCTGGATAAATGAAATTAAGTCTGTTCCCTCAGCTGGTGAATATGCACGAGTATCAGGGGACATAATCCAAATTGTTGCCAGAGATGTTTCTTCACTCGTGACCGTGAATTTCTGGAATCCCACGAATTCTGGATCGGTTCCATCTACATGACAAAGGCATTCTTCAGGTCGTTCTTCAGGAGGTGATTGTTTGCAATCACCAGGAAGAGGTCCTTCAAAACAAAATGCAGGTACCTCGAAGGAATAACCAAATTGTTCATTCGTGATAGTCTTCCACTCGTCCGAACCCGTATCTTGATCTGTAGCAGTTCCGCAACCGATAAGTAAAATGGTTAAAATTATCAAGAAGGCAAATTTCAATATTTTGGTCATATCATTTCTCCCTAGTATGAATTGGTTCAATCTCGATATTGAAAAGTCGTTTGATAATCGTAGTTATTTTGAATAACTTATCTCATTTATTTCTCCATGATAAGAAATATCGCCTTCCCAGCGAATCCCTTCTGAGAGGTGTTCAAGGGTCACATGGTAACTTGAAACCAATGGGGCAGCAGGGATTAACTCAACCGCTACAACCCAGGGACCTGAGACGTAAATTCTCACCACCGTATCGGCATCAGTTTGGGACACCCCCTGGTCGGTCCATTCACCAAATGCGGGAAGATCATAAGTGGCGACGATATAGTCCATGACTGCATCACGGGCTTGTTCTTCGCTGAGAATTGTTCCAGGGAGAATTACAGTACTTTCGATAATCTCTCCATCGAAGGATAAAGTTCCTTCCCAATAGAAGCCATTGGCGATAAATGATGCTTCTTCTATGGTATACACAGCAGGAGATGGGGCTGCTGCCAGGGCTGAAATGACTATTGTCATCGGTCCTGAAACGAAGCGGGTTGTTGAAGAGCCGACCGCATCTGCGGGTGTTATGTCCTGTTCGGTCCAGGGTTCGGACATTTGGATGCCGTACTGGCTGTCAAAATAAGCTGCGATTAAATCGCGTGCCTGGGACACATCGAGAATCTGAGTTGGATCTTCTGAGATTACACCTGGATTATCTCCCTGTTTGCATTCACCAGAAAAAAATTGGAATTCATCACAGGAAGAACCATCCTGGAAGCGACAGATGCCGATATTGGTTTCGATTTCCAGCGTAAAACCTTGCTTGCTGCAGTAAGAAAACTCCTGTCCGCAGCGACCGGCAAAAAAATCCCACTGTGCGCAGCTTGAACCATCGGGAAAAATGCAGTCTGCGTCCTGCCCGCCATCGCGGGTGACATTCTCCATAGAATATCCCAATCCTTCGCAGTAAATTGCTGCTGGATTTGCCATGTCAGGCAAGCTTTCACCCGGTTCTTCAATATTATCTGCGATTGGGGTTTCGGTCGAACATGCTGAAATTGTGAGAAGCGCTGTTAATAAACACCCAAAGATCTTAAGAATTTTTGATTTAGCCATTTTAAACCTCTATTATGATTTTATACTAAAAGTTCTATATTTCACAATAATAACGTTTTAAAGGCGGATTTTGTTCCAGGAAAAATGGATGAAAATAAATTAGGTCGAGATTGGATAAGCCAATACCCTCTACCGGATACTCATCTTTGTAAGTCCAGGAGCAATGAGAACAGCTTAAAATTTGATGAAGCGCTTGAATTTGGGTTTTCCCCACTTCTGTTGCAGATGCGGGGGAATGTGAGGCGGTTTACACAATGCTGGAGTGGATGCTTACCCTAAGCGCACCTGATGAAATGCAAAACCAGCTAACCTGCCTGAAAAGGAAGCAAATTACTACGGGGTGGTGAGCATCACGCAGCTGCAAGCGGTGGAGATGCTGCTCGTAGATGAAGATGGTCTATTTGAGCTGCGCAGCGGAAGGTTGGATGCCCGCACATTGTGGTGGTTGGTGCAGGAACTTGTCGCAGCTGCCTGGGAAACGGTTTACAATGGGATCCATTGAGGCGTAAAAAAAATATCCTGAAGATTAGAAAGACCGCTCAATTTTGATGCATCATTGAGCGGTTATTGGTTTGATGTGTTTATCAATTGGATCAACTAGGGAAGGGTCCTTTCATAAATCTGACTCCTGGTTCGAATAGTATCTGATTCAAG
>JALHTN010000250.1 GCA_022865865.1 Anaerolineales bacterium | reverse complement strand
GACGAAGCTGATGTGTATTTTGAAGATTATGATATTTTACGAAAAGAGAAGAGGTTGACAGATAAGCTCTGGGAAGGAAAGATTCTCAAACGAGCAGAAATTGAGTATATTGCTAGAAAAAAGCGAGTTTGCGCTTAACCCCGTATGCAGGTCGACTCGGCTTTACCTGAGGGTGAGCGTGGTGATTGTGTGTAATTTGGCTCCCAGCAAAAGGTGGTTAGGGACAACGTCGCCGAGTGCCTGAACAAACCATTGGGCGGTTGTACAAGGACAGAGAATGGGAAATCAATACCATATAGATTTAGAGAAATTCAGTTTACAAAAATTTAAGAATGATCTTAAGACGCGAGACATGATTCCGAGTCGGGTCAGTTTGAAAGAAGAATTGGATGAACGATTTAAGATACTAGAGAACAATGGCATCACAAACCTGAAAGAACTCATTGACACGTTGAAAACGAAGCCAAAAATCGAACTTTTTTCAAAGGAAACAGGATTATCAATTGAATACCTTACGATTCTAAAACGGGAGGCAAAAAGTTATCTGCCAAATCCATTTCAATTAGATAAATTCCCTGGAATACCAACCAAATATGTGAATAGATTGGAAGCTGAAGGCATAAGAAATTCCCGCCAGTTGTTCAATAAGGTAAAAGGAAGAAATGAAAGGGAACGATTATCGCAAAAGACCGAAATTCCAATCGAAATAATGGACGAACTCGTATGTTTATCAGATTTGGCTAGAGCATATGGAGTTGGGCCAGTATTTGCCCGAATGTTTTTTGATGTTGGCATCAAATCAATAAAAGAGTTTGTGGAAAATACCGCTGAAGAAAGTATCAGGATATATGAGGAAAAAGAGCAGAAGAAAGCTGATTTTGGAGTCAATGAGATTCAATTTAGTCTTGATTTAGCAAAAGAATTAGATGTCGCGGTCGAGATTTAATAAAGAAGAAATTGAGTTGAAAGATAAGGCTATAGCCGCCCAACCCAACTAAACCGGACTCGGTTTGTGCGGTGATCAAAACGTCGTGATATTGAATGCTTCAGCTGGTGTAATTTCACGTTCGGTTCGGCAGGTTACGCCATCGTTTGGTGTAGTAATGTATTCAGCAATTTCCAGGAAGTGGGCTTAAAATGACAACGAAATTCCAAAGATATGAAATTCCAATTGCATATTCTATGATTGCAGCGGCCAAAAGAATTCGACCCCGCAGAGATGGGCGCCATCCTTTTGAGCAGTACTTCCTATATTGGACGGCGTTCAATAACATTTACTCTGTGATTGCCCAAAGTAAAGGCTGTAGGAACCAGTTAAAAGAAAATGAGGATGGTTCTATTGTTACCATCGCAAATGGAAATGTAAATATTCCCGAAGTGGACGTAGTTAGTGAAAGAGAGCAGATTGGCCTTGCTTTCCAAGAATTTGATCATGATTTGAAACATACTCTAATTCTTCATGAAGGTACTAAATATTTTGCTAGTCGAATTCCCTACTGGCAAGGCACCCAGATAGAATATGATGCCTTCGGGCAAAGAGTCAATGGGGTGATCAATGTCGATTACACCAGTGACAGTCAGTACCCAGTTTGGAGTCCGATCGACTTCCAGTATTATGAAGAATATTTGGAAAACCCTGAAAACGAAGAAAACAGAACCTTTTTAGCAAGGCAAATTGTCGATTTGCTTTTTACGGTTAGAAAAAATTTCATGCATGCTGGCAAGAAATTTGATGATGCAAATGATATTAAAGTCGTCGAAAATTCTTTACCCATGCTTGAATTAATCGTAACGTCTTTTACCCGATGACAAATTAAACCCCCCGTTGGGTGCAAAAAGGATTTAGAACTGCACCAGTTCACCTGCTCCTGCGGAGGTAAACTGGGTAAATTCAGCCACAAAGCGCGTAATAGAGATTTGTTCTTCAGTGCATAGGCTGATTTCCCAGCGAATTCCCACCAGAGCCATTACTTTTTGATAGTTTTGCGGGCAGCAGAAACGAAAATTTAACCTGCCAGTGTTTTCACGAGTTTATCCGTCGCGTGTGATCCAAACCGCGATCAGCAGCAGCAGCAAACCCAGCCCGTCAAAAGCGATGAAGCGCAGCACCGAAGCACGCAAAGCAATGTGAATTGACGCTAGGGTCAGGTAAATGATCACTTCTCCCAGCAAGCCAAAGGTCTGCATCGCCAGCGCTTCGTATAGTGAAATACGGTGGCGAACGGGGTGCCAGAGCGCGACCAGGTAGGGGACGTTCCACATCACGAACAGCACCCCAAGGCCGCGCAGCATCGCCGCTCCAACAGCGCCCTGCAGTTCGAAGGCTGTGATGAATCGCTCAGGCCAAAGCAGGAATACCAGCGCCGCCTGCAGGTTCCATAGGATGACCAAGCCAATTAATCCTCGTGCTAGGTTGAGCCGCATATGCTAATTATACTGAATAGATTGTCAATCGCCTTGAGTAGCAGAGGAATAACAGCTAATAACGAATAAATCCTCTTTCCCACCTTGTTTTTGAATGGGGAAAGTAGGCGGTGCACCAAACCACATCACCTTTATCCCCCTTTCAATAAGTCCCTGACAGCCTCGATAATTTTGTCTGTACTGGGTAAATATTCCTCTTCTAACGACGCGGCAGTTGGTGCGGGTGTATCGGGTGCTGCGATGCGTTTAATTGGCGCATCAAGATAATAAAACATTTCATCCCCTAACCGAGCTGCAATTTCCGCACCCCAACCACCTGTCAGGTTATCCTCTTCTACGATTAATACACGGTTTGTCTTTTCCACAGATTCAACCAGCAGTTCCATATCCAGGGGTACCAGGCAGCGCATATCGATCACCTGTGCATTGATACCTTCTTCGGCTAGATGTGCAGCAGCTGCAAGTGCTCGATAAACCATCATCATATTGGCGAGAATGG
>JALHTN010000249.1 GCA_022865865.1 Anaerolineales bacterium | reverse complement strand
TAATGCCTCGTTGTCCAGTAGAGGTAAAAACATATGCTGGATTAAATCGCTCATCATCTTCCCACCGCTGCCATGCCCCATGACGATAGTCGGGTAATATTGCAGGGGCAGTGGGCAGGTCCAACTGCTGATATCTAATTTTTCGCTCATTGGCTTACCCTAATTTTTTCCAGGCTGCTGGTATAACGGCCATACTGGTAGTATGCCGCGCAGGCACCTTCTGAGGAAACCATGGTGGCACCCAGCGGTGACTGTGGTGTGCACTGCTTTCCGAATGCCGGGCATTCATTGGGTTTCTTCAAACCCTGCAGGACCAGACCGCTGATGCAGAGGCTCGATTCCTGGGGTGTGATGGTTTGAATTTCCGGGAAGCGCAGCTCCGCGTCGTAGTTTTTATAAGCTTCTCTCAGCTGGTAGCCGCTCTGCGGGATGACGCCGATGCCGCGCCAGGCGCGGTCGGTGGGTTCGAATACTTGCTTGATTATGGCTTGAGCGGGTTGGTTGCCAGCCTGGTTAACGGAACGGGCATATGCGTTCTCGACCTGCGCCTGGCCGCTCTCGAGCTGTCGAACGCACATCAATATCGCCCGGGCGATGTCCACCGGTTCGAAGCCCATCACCACCACCGGCACCTGATACTTTTCTACCAATTGTTCGTATTCCCAATAACCCATCACAGTGCAGACATGCCCGGCTGCCAGGAAAGCGTTCACCTGAACCTGGGGTGATTCCATGATGGCAGTGATGGCTGGCGGTACTGTGACATGCGAAACCAGCATAGCGAAATTCTCGATGCCCTGGTTTTTAGCCTGTATCACCGCCATGGCGTTGGCAGGAGCGGTGGTCTCAAAACCGATCCCGAAAAACACGATCGTCTTTTGTGGATTTTGTTGAGCGATTTTTAATGCATCCAGGGGGGAGTATACGATGCGCACATCCCCACCTGCAGCCTTAACGCTGAACAGGTCCTGTTCAGAACCAGGTACGCGCAGCATATCTCCGTATGATGTGAAGATGATCTCGGGACGAGAAGCCAGGGCGATGGCTTTATCGATCTGCTCCAGCGGTGTGACACATACGGGACAGCCAGGTCCATGAACCAGATCAATTTCTGGAGGCAGCAGCTGATCTAAACCACTTTTGATGATCGAATGGGTTTGGCCGCCGCAAACCTCCATGATCTTCCAGGGTTGGGTCACGGTCTGGTTGATCTCGACCAGCAGTTTCTTGGTCAAGTCACCATCGCGATATTCATCCAGGTACTTCATGCGGGCAGTCCTTTATTGAGTTCTGGAAGCTCGTCTGCCAGCATTTCCATCTCGCGCAGCATTTCCAGCGTGCGCTGCGCTTCTTCCTCATCCAGCTTGCTGATCCCAAAACCAACATGGATGATCGTGTATTCTCCCACCTGGATATCGGGTATAAACTCCAGGCAGGCTTCTTTAATCACCCCACCGAAATCCACTTTGCCCATCTTCATGTTGTCCGCCTGGTAAATTTCAACGACCTTGCCGGGAATTCCTAAGCACATCTTGGGTTCTCCTTGTACGATTAATTCAAAGCAGCACCGCTAAGAATAATAGTTATTATAAATTCAATTTGTGCAGCGCAATCGCTGCTTGACCAAGAGCGATACCGCCATCATTAGCCGGGACCTGGTGATGTAAATAAACTTTGAAACCATCTCTTGTCAATAAAACAATCGATTTCTTGAGCAAAGTCATATTTTGCCATACGCCACCGCTGAGGGCGACTTCATTGATCTCCCTCTCGGTGCGAATTTGCAGGCAGATACGCTGCATCAGGTCAGCAAGTGTATTATGGAAGCGAGCAGCGAGGGCAGGTACGGGAACACCGGTCCGCAGATCGTTGAGTATTGCTCGCAAGAGAGGAGCTGGATCGAGTATCTGGCCGTCAATGGTAAAGGGATAGATACCCGTATCATCGGGATCAACCAGTGACTCAAGTTCGATAGCACCCTGCGCTTCATAATTGACGGTCTGGCGAATCCCAAGCAGGGCAGCTACCGCGTCAAACAAACGCCCCATGCTGGAAGTTGGTGGCGCATTGATGCTGCTGGTTATCTGCTGCTGGAGCAAGTCCAGCGGGTTCCAGCCAGAATCGGTTATTTGTTTGGAGTAGATCACCGGATGCAGGTCTGTCTCCCAAGGGAGACCTGCACGCTCCAGGTGAGCGAGCGCAATGCGCCAAGGTTCTCGAATGGCCTGGTCACCTCCTGGCAGTGGTACATATGCCAGGTGATAAAGGCGTTGATACTCACGGTATTCCCCCAGGAGGATCTCACCACCCCAGATGGCACCATCCTCCCCGTATCCGCTACCATCCAGGCAGAGACCGATCACCGGACGATCTCCGGGGTGCTGGTTGTCCGCCAGGCAAGAGGCCAGGTGTGCGTGGTGGTGCTGTACCCCGATTGAAGGTAAGGACTCCTTTTGAGCTCTTTCGAGCGCGTAGCGAGTCGCCAGGTAGTCGGGATGTAAATCATAAGCGATGGTCTGCGGTTCAATACGGAATAAGCGCTGGTAGTGGCGGATGCCTTCTTCAAATGCTTGCAGCGTTTCGTAATTTTCCAGGTCGCCGATATGATGACTGCTGAAAGCGTACTGCCCACGAGTCAAGCAGAAGGTATTTTTTAACTCTGGTCCGGTAGCCAGCAGCGGAGGCATCTCCCACTGGAGCTGGATGGGATTGGGGGCAAAACCCCGTGCCCGGCGCAGCGGATACAGTGCTTCTTTGAAATCGGCTTTACCGGCAGGTTCTTCTCCTGTATCCAAATTGATGATTCTGACCACCGAATCATCACAGCGGGTGTGGATATCCCGGTTGTGCATCAGGAAGGCATCAGCCAGGTCGCCAAGGCGCTGGAGGGCTTCATCGTTTCCGGTCGCGATCGGTTCCTCGCTGAGGTTGCCGCTAGTCATCACCAATATTTTTGGTAAACTCTCTCCTCGCTCAAGGAGCAGGTAGTGCAGGGGAGTATATGGCAGCATCACTCCCAATGTGGATTGGTTGGGAGCTACCTGAGCAGCAATCGTTGATCCCGGGCGTTTTTCGAGGATGACGATCGGGCGCTGGCGTGAGAGCAGATGTTCTCTCTCCGCAGGGTTCACAAAGCAATGTTCTTCTACCGCTTCCAGATCGAGCATCATCAAGGCGAAAGGTTTGCCAACCCGGAGTTTGCGCTGGCGAAGTTCGTTCACTGCCTCGTCATTGGTGGCATCACATGCCAGGTGAAAGCCACCCAAGCCTTTGATGGCGACGATTTTGCCCTGAGCCAGCAATTGTCGGGCAGTCTGGATGGCCTCATCCTGATGCTGGATCAATCCAGTTTGGCTGCCTGAAGTTTCAAGCCAGATATGAGGCCCGCAATCGGGACAGGCAACCGGTTGGGCATGGAATCGCCGGTTCAGAGGATTGCCATACTCCGCTTTACAGGCTGGGCACATCTCAAAGGCCCCCATCGTGGTTTTCGGCCGGTCATAAGGGATATCCTTAATGATCGTGAAGCGGGGGCCGCAGTTCGTGCAGTTAATAAAGGGATAGCGATAGCGCCGGTCGCCTGGATCATACAATTCTTCCAGGCAGTCTGGGCAGATGCTGACATCCGGGGATATGGGGATGAAATCGCCGGGTTTGCCTTCAGAATGGACGATCTCAAACGTGGAGAATCCGTTGGCTGGGATCCAGTCCACTTGAAATGAATCAATGCGTGATAACGGGGGCGCATCTTCCTGCAATGAACCAATAAAGGCTTCCAGATCCTCTTGATAGCCATCCACCTCGATATCCACCCCTGCGGAGGTGTTGCGCACCCAGCCATTAAGTGCCAGGCGGTCAGCCAGTCCATACACAAAGGGACGAAACCCTACCCCCTGGACGATGCCGGTGATGTGGATTCGGACACCTTTCAATACCATTTATGTGTTCTTAGTGGGTTTTTGTTTTGCAACCTGATCCTGCAGCCAAACTAACCAGGCTTCCAATCCTTCACCGGTACGGCAGGAGATGGGAAAGGTGACCAGACCGGGGTTGAGCACCTCGACCCCGCGCTTGAAATATTCCATGTCAAAATCGATGTAAGGCATGAGGTCGATCTTGTTGATCACCAGCGCATCAACACCCCGGTACATGGTGGGATATTTATAGGGTTTGTCATCCCCTTCTGGGATGGAGGCGATCAGCACGTTCTGGTGGGTACCCAGCTTGAAAGCAGCCGGGCAGACCAGATTACCCACATTTTCAACCAGCAGCAGATCGTAACGGGTCAAATCCAGCTGGTTGAGAGCGCCCTGCAGCATAACCGCATCCAGGTGACACTCTCCGCCGGTATTGATCTGGACTGCTTCGGCACCAGCAGCCGCGGCCCGGTCTGCGTCGATGCTGGTGGCGATATCGCCATCGACGACTGCCAGAGAAAGCTGCCCAGATAAGCCTTTTATGGTGTGTTCGATCAGGGATGTTTTACCAGCCCCTGGCGAGGCCATTAAATTGACGCCGTACAGTTCGGCAGTTTCCAGGCGCAGGCGGTTTTCTTCTGCCAAACGATCGTTGGC
>JALHTN010000248.1 GCA_022865865.1 Anaerolineales bacterium | reverse complement strand
GGAGCGATCGTGATGGTGCTCGCAAATGAAGAAATGGCAAATTCCTTATCTGATATTCCCATCTGGATTCTCGGTGTTGGCTGGAGCAATGATTCGCCGGCGCTAGAAAACCGAGATTGGTCCAGCATGAACTATGTAAAAGAATCGGCCCGCATGGCGTACCGCCTGGCTGGGATTCAGGATGCCTCATTGGCCATCGATTTCGCCGAAGTGGGTGACCTGTATGCCTACAAAGAACTGCAAACCTTGGAAGCACTCGGGATTTTCAGGCAAGGAGAAGCTGGACCTGCCACTGAAGATGGACTCACCCAACGTGAAAGTTCCTTCCCGGTTAATGTTTCAGGTGGATGCTTAGGAATGGGTAACCTGCTTGATGCGAATGGATTAGCACGAGCTCTCGAAGTAGTCCTACAGCTGCGTGGCACTGCCGGTCCCAGGCAACTGGATGGGGTCAGCCTTGGTCTCGCTCAATCCTGGCGCGGCGTTCCCACAGCAAGTGGTGCCGTAGCTATCCTGGGAAATTGAGGAGGAATAAATAATGTCTATGCGTAAAGTTGCAGTTGTTGGCGCTGGAATGACCAAGTTTGTCCGCCGGGCACTTGAAACTGGAAAGGAACTTTCTTGGCAGGCATCCAAAATGGCACTTGAATCATGTGAACTCACCATGGACGACATCGAAGCGGTTTGTCTGGGGACGGCTCCGGACGCTTTCGATGGAGTTCATATGAAAGGTGAATATTTAAGTGATGGCGCAGGTGCATGGAGAAAACCTTACATGCGCTCCTATGTCGGTGGAGGTACGGGGGTATTTGCTCCTATCCAGGGTTGGTACCACGTCGCTTCTGGATTATTTGATCTGGTTTTGGTAGTCGCCGAAGAAAAGATGTCCAGTTATTACCCACATGCTCAGGGAGCTTTCCTCACTATCTTCGACCATACCACTGAACGACCATTAAAACCCAATCTGCTGTGGATTTTTGCTCTTGAGATGAACCGCTACATGACGACATATGGCATTTCTAAAGAGGATATTGCTCGCGTTGCGGTCAAAAACAAGCGCAATGCTGCTGACCATCCATGCGCTCTACTTGGTGATTCCGAAATCACAGTTGATGATGTACTCAATTCTGAAGTTCTCGCATGGCCGGTCAACCGGCTGGATGTCAGCCCAGTATCTGATGGTGCCGTCGCGCTGGTTCTGGCATCAGAACAGGTTGCCCAACGCCTCACGGATAAACCGGTTTGGATAGAGGGCGTTGGCTGGAATTTAGACACCGCGTATTGGACCAATCGCGACCTCGCTTATCCTCGCTATGTCGAGTACGCTGCCCGGATGGCATACGATATGGCCGGGATTAAAGAGCCACGCAAACAGATCAACATCGTTGAACCCTATGATCCCTTCGATTACAAAGAGCTACACCACCTGGAGGGTTTATTGCTGGCAGATCGCGGCCAAGCCCCTCAATTAGTTGCAGATGGAATTACCAACCGGGACGGTGATATGCCAGTTTGTCCTTCCGGGGGATTGCTCGGAGTCGGTAATCCGATCGCAGCTGCTGGCTTGATGAAAGTTGCCGAGCTTTTCTGGCAGCTGCGTGGGGAGGCAGGAGCCCGGCAGGTTCCCGGTTCGCCGAAGCGCGGTCTCGCTCAAGCCTGGGGAGACCTCATGCAGGTTGGCACAGTCGTCATTTTAGGTCGCTGAGGAGAAAATCATGTCTGATAAGATTTCTAATTATCCTGGTACTTCGCTAAGTGAGCAGGATATTCGCCAGGGAAAAGTACTTTCACTTCACGACAAAATGCCAGCAGATTTCTCCTGGGATACTGGTATCGCGATCGGTCGCTATTTGGCCGGGTTAAAAGACGGCATCCTCCTTGGCTCACACTGTAAGCATTGCCATAAGACCGTTGTGCCCCCAAGAACTGTATGTGAGTGGTGCTTTAATCCGATGGATCATTTCCTCCCACTTTCAGATTCAGGCATCGTAAACACCTTCTCGCTCTGCTATGTAACCTGGGATGTTCAAAGGATCAAAGAACCTGAAACACCAGCTGTGATTGATATTGATGGTGCATCTCCCTTGCACGGGATCATGCACAAACTGGGTGAAGTTGATCCCGAAGAGATCTCAATTGGTATGCGTGTAAAGGCAGTCTGGAAATCTGCTGAACAGCGGGAAGGGGCAATCACAGATATCCTTTATTTCAAGCCAAATTCGGAGTAAACACCATGACATTATTAGAACCAGGAAACAACTCTCCTTCAGCCTGGCGAGATGAGATGCCTGTTACAAATCGTTATACATTTGGCGTTGCTGGCGAACGTTTTTTTCGAGCTATCAAGGATGAACAGCGCATCCTCGGGACCCACTGCAGTACCTGCGATCGTATCTATGTACCAGCTGCTGTATTCTGCGAGCGGTGTCTGAACCAGCTCGATGAATGGGTGGATGTTGGTACTGTCGGTGAGATAGTCACCTTCACCCACTTGTATGTTGACTATGATGGTTCCCCACTCGAGAAACCAAAGACAATCGCCTTCATCAGGTTCGGTGATGGTGGTCTCATACATCGCTTGGTCGCTCCTAATCTAGATCAGGTGGAAATTGGTATGCAGGCTGAAGCAGTATTTAAACCCGCAAGCGAGAGAGAAGGATCTATCCTTGATATCTCACACTTCGAGATATTTAACAATTGAAATCCCGATTTCCTCCTGGCTGATCAATCTCAAGCAGCTCTGGTGAGACAAAATTTGAGTCCCAAAGCAATCACCCCAAACCTAGGCGAGCTTATTGCCACATTTCGTGGTCGATCAATTGAATTGTCCACTTGGATTTTCTTACTCCTCCCTGGATCTCTAATAATATTTGCCTGCTATATGTATGGCATATACCTTGCAGTGAATATATTTCAACAACATGGTCCAGCGATGGCATTGGCTCGTTCCCAATCCTGGTTTTTGTTCGCAACCATTTTATTAATTTTGCTGGCTGCTTATTTCATTTTCCGGATCTTGATCGCTCTCCAACGAATTCAATTATTCGAAGGAGGTTTGAAACTGCGTAGTTTCTCCTTGCGCCAGAAGTCTCTGCAGTGGAAAGATTTATCGGGCATATCCTCGTCTGCAACCAGGTTAACCTTCTTTGGGAAACCTATGCGCACAACCCCAACTGGAAAAATATTCCCGATGGATGGAAGACCGATTGACCTTTCTAAGGGTTTTTTAGAAGTTCCCTACCTAATCAAGATGGTTAAATCAAAAATTTACCCTTTAGTTTGGCCGCAAATAAAATCAGCATTGCGATCCGGGAGATCGACCCTATTTGGTCCTGTCATTGTCAACCGAGATTTCCTGGAAATATCAAACCGATCAGTCCCTTGGCAATCGATTAACCGCCTCCATACCGAAGCAGGTTTTCTGGTGGTAGAATTGCATGATAATTCTTCCCGAAAGGTGCCGACAATAGATATCCCAAATCTCGAACTCTTACTGAAAGCTGTTGATTGGGGTATCCAGTAACAACTATGTCGACCATCGTTCTCAGACTAAAAATCCCTTCGAAAATTCTTCCGGCTGTGATCGTTCTTCTTGCCCTGATCAGCCAGGCATGTTCATCAACTCAACCACCCCTGTTATCATTCGAACCAACCCCTCCCCCGCCAACCTCAGAACCATTCAAAATCGATCCTCTGGCGACCGTCACCTTCCGGGTCGAAATCCCTGTCAATACCCCGGCTGGACAGCCCATCCTGCTCAGCATTCTCGATGAAGTTACCGGTTTAGGATTGAATATTTCCCGCAAGGAAATGCAAAAGATCGATGAATCGACTTACTCGATTACACTTCCATTCCCAGTAGGTGCAAACATAAAATACCGCTATGCCCGACAGGATACTTTCATTGCTGAGGAGCACACCACCCATCAGCAACCAGTCCGCTACCGCATATACAGGGTTGATGGCCCGGGTGTTGTCCAGGATATTGTAGCTACCTGGAGTGATTCAAAT
>JALHTN010000247.1 GCA_022865865.1 Anaerolineales bacterium | reverse complement strand
TACAGGGGCCATGACCTTGAGCTCGAGCGCGATGTGGCGATCAAGCTGCTAAATCAAATTATCTTCATCAAGAATGAGCGAGATCGACTTCTCCACGAATCGAAATTGATCGCTAAACTACGACACCCAAATATCGTGTCTGTATATGATGTGGGGGAATCCGAAAGTTCTCCATTTTTCGTAATGGAATTTGTGAACGGAGGATCTCTCCGGGACCTAAAATCCCCCGATCTGGATGATATTTTGAAAATTATCATCCAAATATGCAGAGGCTTGGATGCTGCCCATAATAAAGGTATTATCCACCATGATCTCAAACCGGAAAATGTACTGCTCGAAAAGAATGGGATTGTTAAAATAGTCGATTTCGGTATCGCGCGTTCAGATATTACTCGATTCACAAGCGAGGCCCAATTCGCAGGTACGGCGAATTACCTGGCTCCGGAAATAGCAAAAGGGGAAGAGGTCGATGGTCGGGCAGATCTGTACTCGCTGGGGATCATCCTGTATGAGCTGACAACAGGTCAGCTGCCTTTTTCAGCAGATTCGCTTATGGCAGTGATCAACAAACACCTGTTTGAGGAAGTAGTCTCCCCAGTTGAGGTTGCTCCAGATCTTCCAATACATCTCAATGACCTGATTCTCAGCCTGTTGAGCAAAGAGCCAGATGGTAGACCTCCCTCAGCCAGTGCTTTGCTGCAACTTCTGGAATCAAGGCAGACGAGTATCTTAGATCTGGAAGCTTCTGAATTTCCTGAGCCAATACGAACCAAAACGTCAATCACGAACCATAACCTTATCGCCCAACCCAGCTCCTTTATCGGCAGGCAAGACGATCTCATCCAAATAGGTGAGATGTTGGCTGATGCAAATTGCCGATTATTAACATTAGTTGGTATCGGTGGAATCGGAAAAACCCGCTTGGCTACCCAAACCGCTTATAACGCGCTTAACAAATATGCTGATGGCGTATGGATGGTGGAGCTGGCATCTTTGACCGAATCTGAATTCCTGCCTCAACAAGTCGCATCTGTATTGGGTGTGAGTGCGCAAGAAGCAAGGGATGGGCACAGTGAAACAGACGTACTCGTTGACTTTCTGAGGGATAAGAGCTTGCTGCTGGTAATCGACAACTGTGAACACCTTGTTAAAGCATGCGCGGAATTTGCTGATACCCTGCTCAAAGGCTGTCCTAATGTGAAGCTGCTGGCTACCAGCAGGGAGGATTTAAGGATACCTGGAGAGACACTTTTTAATGTCACGCCAATGGAACTGCCTCCTGACCACAGCCTTGTAGAAAGCATAGAGACTTACGAAGCGGTACATCTGTTTATTGAGAGGGCAGTCGCAATCCAGCATGATTTTAGAATCACTTCGGAAAATGAAATCGCGGTAGCACAGATATGTCACCAGCTGGATGGGATTCCACTAGCCATTGAGCTGGCTGCAGCCAGAATCAAGGTATTAACCCCGAGCCAGATCGCGGATCGTTTAGGAGATAGATTCCAGCTGCTAACCAGTGGTTCCCGCGCAGCACTTCCCCGGCACCAGACATTAGAAGCCGCAATTGACTGGAGCTACGATCTGCTCAATGATCAAGAGCGAGTATTACTCAGACGGTTGGCTGTCTTTTCCGGTGGATGGACTTTAGAGGCAGCGGAAGAAGTTGCTTTCATCAAGAAGGATGCCAAAGGAATAGTTCTTGATCTGATCTCACAGCTTGTCGATAAATCACTCGTTTATGTTGAGCCGCTCGAGCACACCATTCGCTATCGGATGCTGGAGACGGTGAGACAATATGGAATTAACAAACTTCGCGAGCAAAGGGAGCTTGAGAAAGCACGTCAAGATCACCTGGATTATTTCGTTCAACTGGCTGAGGAAATGGATAAAGGATTGAGAGATGAACGCCAGATTGAAAGTTTAGAGGTGTTGGATATTGAGCATGATAATCTCCGCAGGGCACTGAGGCATTCGATCGATCGAGCAAATCCAGATTTAGCCTTCAAACTTGTCGGTGCGTTAGGCTGGTTCTGGTTCATACGTGGATATTGGAAGGAATCATGGATATGGTTGAACCAGAGTCTCGATATCAAAACCGGATCGGATCCTCTGATCCGAGTGAAGGCTATTTACCGGGCTGGGGGTCTGGAGTTAATCCGCGGGAAATTAACCGGAACCACTGAGCTGGTTGAGGAATCTCTAATTACCTGCCGTGAGATGGAGGATTCTGAGGGTGCAGCTTGGTGCCTCAACCTTTTAGGTCAAGCTGGAACTTGGGGCTATAAAGAAATTGAAGAAGCCGATGCTCGTTTATCAGAGAGCTTTGAGATCTTTGGTGAGCTGGATGATGATTGGGGATTAGCCTGGTCGCTCCGCTATCTTGGTCAAATAGCCGAAATACAAGGTGATTTCGAGAAAAGCATATCTATGCAAAGAGATGCATTAGATCGTTTCGAGGAAATTGGGGATATTTGGAATAGTGCTCATTCACTTAACCTCATGGGTGGTTCGATGTACCAAAATGGTGACTCCGAAGAAGCCAAATTGGCATATGAGCATAGTTTGGAGAAGTGCAGTTTAGTTGAAGATAAGGTTATGGCTGCCCATGCTCTTAGGGGATTAGCACTAATAGCTTTGCAAAGGAATGATCTCGACCAAGCAAAGCAGCTCTCATTAGATGCCCTCGAAGCTCTGCAGAAGATTGGCGATGAGAATTGTGCCTCAGGCGCAATTAGGGATCTCGGAGAGATAGCCCGTCGCCAAGGTGAGTTCGAGCGAGCAGCAGATTTATTACGTCAAAGTCTCCTGAGCTACGTTGAAATGGGAAATAAAGTCCCCACAGGCATTACTATTGAGCGATTCGCTTCACTTGCCGGTTCAATGGGAAATGATGCGCAGGCTGCTCTGCTGCTGGCAGCAGTTGAGAAGAATATTGGAGACACCATTAGCTCATCTCCAACGTTACGAAAAGAACACAAGATGCTTGTCGCCTCAACCCAAGAAAGCCTTGGCTCCCAGGTTTTTGAACAGCTCTGGTCAAAGGGTGCTGAGATGGATCTTGAGGAAGCTGCTGCATTAGCGATGGATGAACAAAGTGAAGAATAAATTGTCACATTTCATCCATGCATTTTCCGAAAAGAAACATTGTGTGGTGTCATGTCGTTATGCAAAATTTCAGAGACCATTTCAATAAATATCTAGTAATTTATTCGCTGGAAACCTAACAGACCATTCTCCCGATAGTTTTATCTAATCACCCAGGATACTCCTATTGAAGAAAGAAAATTGTTTCTTCAATCTCTTCTCCGCGAGCGTTCGCATAACCCTTATCGGTGCCAATTGGTTTAAAGCCGCACTTTTCCAGCACCCGGACCGATCCCAGATTATCTTTGGCAACCCGGGCGTACAACGGGCGTTGAATGATGATCTCCAAATACAAGGACAGGGCTTGTGTGGCTATCCCCCGCCCCCAGAACTCCTTGCCAAGCCAGTAGCTGACTTCTCGCTCATCCCCCATTTCATAACTCAAGACTGAACCTGCTACTTGATTTCCGAAAAGAATAGTTTTGATTGGTATGGTTTCGTCAGCCAATATTTTCTTCCAATGAGCATCAAATGCTTCCCTGTCCGCAGGATCTTTGCTGGTGAAAGCTGCCAGATAGTTGGCAGTTGGATCCATCTGATTCTCAAAAAATATCGGTAGATCATTCTCCACGACCTCACGCAGCTCAACTCCCTGGGCAATTTGACTGAGTCCAGGTGAGCTTAGATCACCGTTGTTCATTATCCTCTCCATTTGACTTTTGATTCCCGGCACAAGTCAATAATTAACCACCTACTCGATAATCCACGCGTAATATTTGCTGATGCATCCCCACCATCGTACTGTTTCTGGTGTGTTATATACAGCGTCCATGGTACAGCAGCTGCATCTAGCGCAATAATCACCAATAATTTTAATTTCACTTTTGCAATTGATATCTTTGTGCAGGTACTATGACCATTAAAATCCAGGAACAGAAAGTCGCTATGATCGATTCGCCTGATCTGGTGATCCGCGATGAACAGCAAGCCCTGGATTTAATGGCTGATGCGAGCTCTTTAGGAGCCCGGGCGATCATCCTACCGGCAGAAAACCTGTGCAGTGATTTCTTTGATTTGAAGACCGGTGTCGCGGGAAGTATCCTGCAAAAATTTTCCAATTACCAGGTAAAGCTTGCCATTATCGGAATTTTTGACCACTATCAGAGCCAGAGTTTAGCAGCTTTTATCCGCGAGTCTAATCGAGGAAACTTGATTTTCTTCGTACCTGACCTGTAGACTGCCAAGCAATATCTGTTCGCGAAGTCCCGATAATCGGGAAGCGTCTCCGAAGGAAAAACAATGACAGAAAAGCAACCCAGTGTGAAAGTCGCTGTAGTCCAGGCAGGGCCGGTCCTGTTTGATCGCCAGGCCACAGTTGAGAAAAGCCGGGAGCTGATCTATACAGCAGCTGACCACAATGCGCAGCTGGTCTTATTTCCCGAAGCTTTTATCCCTGCTTACCCGCGCGGTTTGAGTTTTGGGATGGTGGTTGGCAGCCGCAACAATGAAGGTCGCCGTCTCTGGCAGAGATACTGGGACAACTCAGTCACCATCCCCAGCCCCGCAACGGAAGCACTGGGAGAGGCCGTCAGAGAGACTGGAATCCATTTGGCGATCGGAGTCATCGAACGTGACAATCAGTTCAGTGGTGGAACATTGTACTGCACACTGCTCTATTTTGGTCCTGATGGACAAATCATCGGCAAACACCGCAAACTAAAACCCACCGCCTCAGAACGCTTGATCTGGGGTGAAGGGGATGGCAGCACATTGACGGCTATAGACACGCCATTGGGTAAAATCGGCGGTTTGATCTGCTGGGAGAATTACATGCCCCTGGCTCGCATGTCCATGTATGGTAAAGGTGTGGAAATCTATTTGGCACCCACTGCCGACCAGCGCGATACCTGGCAGGCGACCATGCGCCATATCGCCAACGAAGGCCGCTGCTTCGTACTAGGATGCAACCAATATGTCACCAAAGATATGTATCCAGCTGATCTTCAGGATCATCCTGAATTGAAGGAAATGCCGGAGGTGATGTGCCGCGGAGGCAGTGTGATCGTCTCCCCGCTGGGAAATGTTATTGCAGGACCCTTATTCGGGGAGGAAGGTATCTTGTATGCCGATCTTGATATGGGTGAGATTACCCGCTCTAAAGTCGATTTTGATGTGGTGGGGCATTACGCCCGTCCAGATGTCTTCCAACTCTTGGTCAATGAGTCTCCAGCCGAACCTGTGAAGATAATCCCAACCCCGGATAAGAATCATTGATCGAACAATTAGCCGGCATTTACTTAACACAGGAAAAATATGACGTCAATAACTTTAAATCATTCGAGCACAGCTCTGTTGGTGATCGACGTGCAAAAAGGTCTGTTTTCGAGACCAACACCAATGTATAATGCAGAAGAATTACTAAGCAATGTCAACACACTCCGCAATAGATTTTCGCAAGCTGGAGGACCAGTTTTCTTAATCCAGCATTCAAATCAAAAGTTATTATTGAAGGGTTCCGACAACTGGCAGTTCCATCCAGACTTAACTGTAACTCAAAACGATCAAATAATTCAGAAAACGCATGGGAACGGATTTGAAGATACCCCTCTCAAGGATGAACTCGATTCACGGGGGATTGATTGTATTGTCATCACGGGCTTGGTGACCAATGGATGCGTGAAAGCAACCTGCATGGGTGGAAATGAGCTTGGATACAGGGTTATATTGGTGGAAGACGGTCACAGCAGCTATATCAAAGGTGCCGCCAAGCTGATCAGAGATTGG
>JALHTN010000246.1 GCA_022865865.1 Anaerolineales bacterium | reverse complement strand
TTCCAGGTCAATGGAGGCCGGACAGTAAAGCGAAACAATGGCGGTGAGACAGACTCTACAGCGGTGTTTGACGCGGCCCAGGTGGGTATTCTCGATGGAGTCCAGAGGGTGGAAAAAGAGGGAGACCAGGTAACTGTTTATGGCCAAGGAGCCCAGCTGATCGGCGCGGTGATCAATACTCTGGAGACAGATGGGGTGCAGATTCATAATTTACGCACCGAACAGGCTGACCTGGAGGATGTTTTCCTGGCGCTAACGGGGCGAGAGGTTGAGAATTCGTAGTTTTCAAAGATGGGATACCTTGATTGGAGGAAGTAGTCATGCGTGGTTTAGGGAAATTGTTTGTGATGCAGTTCAAACTTTATATGCGGGAGCCGGTGGCGTTTTTCTTCACCCTGGCTTATCCGGCACTGCTGCTGCTGCTGTTCGGATTCATTTTCGGCAACCAACCTGATCCTGAATTCTGGGGCAGGAACTTTGGGACTGTAGATGCCAGCGTGCCAGCCTACACCGGCATCATCATTGGGACAGTGGCATTGATGGGCATACCGATTGATACTGCTGTCAGCCGCGAGACAGGCGTTCTGCGCCGCTACAGGGCAACGCCCCTGCACCCGGCAGCCTACCTGATCGCCAGCGTGGTAGTTTATCTTGGGATCGCATTGCTGGGAATGGCGATCCTGGTCCTGACAGGAAAGGTGGTCTTCGGATTGAGAATGGCAGGCTCCTGGCTGAGCATTTTACCTGCATTTGTGCTGAGTGCCTGCTCCTTCTTTTCAGTGGGCTATTTGATCGCCAGCCTGGTTCCTACGGCGCGTATGGCCCAGACTTTGGGGATGGTGATCTTCTTCCCCATGATGTTCCTCTCTGGAGCTGGGATGCCGCTGCAGCTGCTGCCGGAGATGCTGCGCAAGGTGAGCGATTATCTACCGCTGAGCTATGTGGTGAGACTGATTCAGGGCCTGTGGTTCGGGGAATCCTGGAACTCGCTCTGGCTGCCAACCCTGGTGTTGGCCGGGATCCTGGTGGTTGGCACGGCGCTGGCGACCAGATTCTTTCGCTGGGAGTAGTCAGGTTTAAAACCAAATCAGATCATAGTAAACTATAAAAGAATGCAGATGAAAGATTCACCCAATCCACCATCCACAAAGCAGAAACCAGCCCCGCGGGAGGCCTGGGAACGGTGGGTGGTGATCTGGCATGTCGTATTTTATGTTTCTTTAGCCATACCCACGATCCTGGCGCTGCTGGCGGAAGATTTAAATCAATCGAAATGGCCAGTGCTGGGTTTCAGTCTTGGCCTGGGCATCTGGTACGGGTTGGTCATGATGTGGCTTGTCCCCAGAGCGCGCGGGAGACAACAGGTGATCTGGACGATCGTTTACCTGGCAGGGGCAATAATTTTGTGGTTTCCATTAGCGCGTACACATTGGGCATATTTTCTTACTGCTTCGTCGTTTTACGGGTTGATGTGGGGAACCCTGCCGTTTGGACTGGCTGTTGCAGGGAATGTGATCCTGACTGCCCTGCTGATCTGGGTGCAGGCTTTGAATCTTGATAGGACGGTTACCTTATCGTTTAACCTGTTTTTGATCGGGGCGGTGGTGATCGGTTGGGCAGCCCTTCTGGCATTGTGGATGCGAACGATCATGCGCGAAAGTTCAAAAAGGAAGCAGCTGATCGAGCAGCTCGAAGCTGCACAAGAGGAACTGGCCGCAGTGGAGCGGCAGGCGGGCATCCTCCAGGAACGGCAGCGCATGGCGCAGGAGATCCATGACACACTGGCACAAGGCTTTACCAGCATCGTTTTACAGCTCGAAGCAGCTGACCAGGCGCTGCCTGAAGATCTATCATCCGTGGAAGAGCGCATCCACAAGGCACGTGATACGGCGCGCATTAACCTGGAAGAAGCCCGGCGACTGGTTCTGGCTCTGCAGCCAGAACCACTGCAGCAAACTTCCCTGGTGGAAGCCCTGCGCCGGGAAGCAGACCGCTGGATGCAGAACACGGGGGTCAGGACGAATTTTTCAGTCACCGGCGACCCCATATCTACCCGTGCTCAAAGCGAGGTGACCCTGCTGCGTGCAGTGCAGGAAGGACTGACCAATGTGTTCAAGCACGCCCAAGCAGAAGAAGTCAATATCACGCTATCCTATATGGCAGACCAGGTTGCGCTGGATATCCAGGATGATGGAGAGGGATTTGATCCTAAAAAAATGGACGGTTATTCGGGTGCAGGGGGGTTCGGTTTACGAGCCATGCGCCAGCGGGTAGAACAGATCGGCGGTTCGGTAATCATTGAGAGTACCCCGGGTCAGGGGACTACATTGGCGATCCAGATTCCTATTGAAGAATCTACCACCGGTGGAGATGGTGATGAGCGTAGTTGAATGGAGCAGATTCTTACAGCATTCCTGTACTGATCGTATTCCATTGGAGAGTGTGTAGTGGATCAAATCCGCCTGGTAATCGTCGATGACCATCCCGTGGTTCGGGATGGCCTGCGGGGCATGCTGGAAAGCCAACCGGATTTCGAGATTGTTGGTGAAGCATCCGATGGCAGTGCAGCTGTGCGCCTGGCTGAGTCCCTGGTACCGGATATCGTGCTGATGGATTTACGGATGCCGGTGATGGATGGGGTGACGGCGCTGCGCGAGATCAAGACTCACAACCCCCAGGTGCAGGTGCTGGTGCTCACCACCTACGACAGCGATGCAGATATCCTGCCGGCGATCGAAGCCGGTGCTTCCGGGTATTTACTCAAGGACAGTTCGAGGGGGGAATTGTTCGCTGGGATCAGGGCGGCTGCAAGGGGGGAGACCGTATTAGCGCCGGCAGTCGCGGCTCGATTGGTGGGCAGGATGCGCGCTCCAGGGGAAGAACAGCTCAGCAGCCGCGAAGTAGAAGTGCTGCAGCTGGTGGCTGAGGGGGAAAGCAACAGCGAAATCGCCAGCCATCTGCATATCAGCCAGGCGACGGTCAAGTCACACCTGGTGCACATCTTTGGCAAGCTGGGAGTGTCCGATCGGACAGCCGCGGTTACAGCTGCACTGCGGCGGGGCATCCTGCGATTGGACCAGTAATATCAGGCGAGATTTGGATATTTGCTGCTCGTAGGGTCGAAGTTCTGCAGAGAGAGCAATATCTTTCGAGACACATTTGAGTGCAAAAATTAGTTATTGGAAGATTTTGAATTTAATCGTATGGACATCACTGCATATCTTGAGCGCATTAATTATGAAGGCGTAATTGAACCATCGCCAGAGGAATTAAGCAGCCTGCAGTACGCAAATTTATTATCGGTGCCCTTCGAAAACCTGGATATTCATTTGGGTAGACCCATTCTGCTCAACAATGAGCACCTCTTCCGTAAAATTGTTACCCAGCGGCGCGGTGGATTTTGTTATGAATTGAACGGGCTATTTGCAACAATACTGCAGGAGCTGGGTTTCAAGGTTGATCTGCTCTCTGTCGAAGTATTCGGGAACGGGGGATACAGTCCCAAGTTTGACCATCTCGCATTGCGGGTGCAATTGGAGGATGATTGGTTGGTTGACGTGGGCTTTGGGGACTCCTTTGTCAAACCTTTAAAACTTTTCGAAAGTAATGAGCAGGTGCAAAAAGGTATACCTTACCGAGTAGAGCACAAATCGAAAGATTGGGTATTAAGCCGCAAGGACGCATCTGGAGAGTGGGAGAGAACTTACCGCTTCAATCTCGAGCCGCGTAAGCTGTCCGATTTCAAGGAAAGGTGCCACTACCACCAGACTTCACCAGAGTCTCAATTTACCCAAAAGCGATTATGCACCCGCCTCACACAGGATGGGCGCATTACCCTTAGAGACCATGGCTTAATTGTGACAAAGAATAAGCAGCGGAG
>JALHTN010000245.1 GCA_022865865.1 Anaerolineales bacterium | reverse complement strand
TTAGTACGATTATTCCAGCGCTGAAACCAATAAAAGATAGCATAATAATGCTTGCATATCGACGGGCTGCGAACTCAGCGGAGGTGATGTTTCGCAGGGTCGCAATCCAACCCAAAATAGTAAATCCAATTAAGAATCCAGCGATAACCGGTTGACGCCCAAGTTGGCTACCGATCGATTTCATATACGAATTTTCTGCAATGCGGGTGTCTGCAGCATAATTGCCAGCTTCAGAAAATACAGGTGGTGCAATAAACACCTGGGCGATGGCAATAGCCACCCGCTGCCCAGGGGAATCGAGTACCTGGAAGGGGGCAATGCGCTCAAAATCTGCAACCTGCCGTGCAATCAACTCCTGGCGATAAAACAGAGCTTCTTGAACAGCAGAAATTGGGTCGCGCCAGAGAAAGGGATTGAAAAACAAGGTTAGCAAGCCAAAGCCAACAGTAAAGCGGGCGATACTGGAGAGCATCCTTGAATACCTTCGTGACGCAGGAGAGGATGTCCAGCAGACAGCCAACAAACCGATTGGCAGCAGCAGCCCAGCTGAGTGTTTGGCATTGAATGCTACTGCAACTGCGAAACCAGCCAAGAAAGGGTACTTGTCCCCATGAAGAATAGCATAAAGGGCTAGCAGTACCGCAAATATGAGGGTTCCTTCTGCCATTGCCCGGCGAGTATGCAGCAAAATCAATGGATTAGAACAGAAAATAATCACGATCACCACGCCAAGTAAGCGCCCATCTAATTTAAGTGCAATGAGATAAATCAAGATTAAGCTAAGTGGAAACAAACTGGCAACTGTCAGGCGCCCAATCAGCAATAAGAAAGAATTGGGAAGCGCTCCAGAAATCTGGTTGTCCTGCCAGGAAGCACTCCAATCCCAATCAGTTTCCAGAGATGGAAGATTTGCCAAAGAAAGTCCGATACCAATGAGGTAACGAGTTATCGGGGCATCAATCATACGGTATCGCATAATTGGCGTTGGATTGCCTGAGTTATCCCACGCTAATTCCAGTGGGTTAGAAATTATGCGCTCAAATTCCGCACTCATGAAGAGAAAGGTACTTTCATCTGGATGGAATGGCACCGCTGGAATCCCCAAAAGATAGAAGATACTGATCACAAGGAACAGCAGGATAAATATCCAATGTCGTTGCAGCATAGAGATCATAATTAACAGAAGTGTAATCCAGCCATCTGAATATAAAGACTACAATACAAACGAAATTATATACCAAGCAGTGCGGAAAATGATTGACAGATCTGTTATGCAAAAATCAGTCCTGTACCCCAAATGGTGGAAAATCGGGCTCGTTGGAGCAGTATTCGCTGCGCTTGCATTAAAAATTGGGGTGCTGGCTGTTCAAGCAGTTCCATTTAATGCTGATGAAGCGATTGTAGCCCTGATGGCACGCCATATACTGCAGGGTGAGCGACCATTATTCTTTTATGGTCAGGCATATATGGGTAGTATGGATGCTTTTCTTGTAGCGGCGATGTTTAAGTTGATTGGTTATCAGATCTGGGGAATCAGATTGGTCCAAATTGCGCTCTACACATTTACCTTGCTAACCACTGGATGGCTGGGAAGGGAATTAACAGGTAAATGGCAGATCGGTGTTATTGCAGCTTGGCTTCTGGCGATCCCAACTGTCAGCATGACTTTATACACAACGGTTTCGATGGGGGGTTATGGGGAGATGCTGCTGCTCGGAAATTTAATATTATTAATCACGATCAGCATTACCCGGGATATTCAGCGAAAAAATTCAAAGGGGATAACCCTGAAGTTGTTTGCTCTGGGATTTATTATTGGTTTTGGTTTGTGGGTGTTTGGCTTGACTCTAATTTACAGTATACCTTCAATAATTTATCTTGCCTGGTACAGCATGCGGTCAAAATCCCAGTCCTGGCTAAGTAATGAGGAATCTCCTCGCTTGCCAGGGGAAGATGGTGTTAGTCAGCCAGCGAATACTGGTTTATCTAATCAAATAAGCAGCTGGGGAGTGTTGTTGGCTGGAATCTTCATCGGGGCTTTACCCTGGCTGGCATACGGTCAGCAAAAAGGTTTGTCGGAATTGCTCATAGAAATGGGCGGCGGAGCGATTTCAGGGGTTGAATCTTTAAGTATGGCCGCTCAAATAGCACAACATGCACTAAATTTAGGATTATTTGGAACGACAGTGATCCTCGGATTACGTCCTTCCTGGGAAATTCGATGGTTGGGATTGCCCCTAGCGCCGCTGGTGCTGTCATTTTGGATGGGGGCGTTCATTTTCGCGATTAGAAAGACATTTAGGGACTTGAAGGTCAATTTTCATTCAGGAGGATACTCACATTCCCCTCTGCTTAGCGGGGTGATCATCTTATTGGTGATCGGATTTATCTTGACGCCGTTCGGGGCGGATCCTTCCGGAAGGTATTTTTTGCCGATCGCTGTAGTCATGGCGCTATTCGCTGCGCAAGCTATCTGGGAGTGGCAAAATAAATGGAGAGGGTATGTTTTTACTGCTCTGGGATTAGTATTGGTCTTCAATCTTTGGGGAACTATCCAAACCGTGATGAAGACTCCACCTGGGGTGACGACCCAATTTGATGCTGTTACGCAAATCGATCATAAATATGATCAGGAATTAATTGAATTTCTACGAGCACAAGGTGAAGTTCGCGGATACACAAATTATTGGGTTGCATACCCGCTGGCATTTCTATCTGCAGAAGACTTAGTTTTTATACCCGTGCTCCCATACCACCAAGATTTACGCTATACAAGCCGGGATGACCGTTATGAACCCTACCGGCAAGAAGTTGAAGGGGCAGATCAAACTGCTTATATTACGACCAAAAACCCATTACTGGATGAGCAATTACGCTCGGGATTCAAGATTCTCGGTGTGAAATGGAAAGAAAAATTGATTGGTGATTACCAAGTCTATTACCAGTTATCAGAAAAGGTTGATCCTGACCAAATTGACTTGGATGGCGGGGAAGGATGAGCACACTTGCTGCAAATCTTTCGAAGTGGATTAAACTCGGGAATTGGTCCAGGTTCTTATTGCCTCGCCAAGAAGATATGCTGTTCTTAGCGATTTTTGTGGCTGTCATTGGCTTGGGTCCCAGATTATTGAACATGGATGGAGATTTAGGGCGCCATCTGACCATTGGGAATTACATTCTGGACGAGTTGACGATTCCAACACGAGATATTTTCTCGCACACCATGGGAGGATTTCAGCTGACCCCCCATGAATGGTTGGCGCAAGTAGTTTTTGCTTTATCCTACCGCATTGCAGGCTTGGATGGGGTGGTGATTCTTTGTGCGCTTGTGATTGCAGGTACTTTCACACTCGTGTTCCGGCAGAGCTTATCCCGCAGCAGACTTCTTGTAGTTTCATTAGGGCTAACTATTTTGGGGGCAGCAGCAGCAAGTGTTCATTGGCTGGCTCGACCACATATATTCACCATGTTGTTCACTGTCCTGTGGGTTGGAGAACTGGAAAGATGGCGGCAGGAGGAAACCTGGCACTGGTGGTCTATACCACTGTTGATGCTCGTGTGGGTGAATTCCCATGGTGCTTTTATTGTGGGGGTATTAATATGGATGATTTATCTTGTTGATCATCTGATATCTGGAGATATATTCACTGAAGGTGAGACAGGGAGTGTTAACAATGGCGAGTTAAACGCAAATTTTGGAACTCGAACCAGGCAATTACTCCTGGTGGGTGGTCTGGCACTATTCGTTACTGTGCTCAATCCTGCAGGTTGGCGTGTCTGGAACACGACTTTCGGATTCTTGCAGAACCAGTATTTGGTAAGTCACACAGTTGAATACCAACCACCTGATTTTCAAATGCTCAGCTTCTGGCCATTTTTGTTGATGATTTGTCTCTCCTTACTTGTGATCAGCCTCAAAAGAACGCGAATCTCGATTGCATCTGCATTATTGATCGTGTCCTGGACAGCTTTCAGTTTGGTCAGCGCGCGAAATATCGCCATATATGCGGTCGTGGTTACACCATTGTTAGCAGGAGTTGCCGCTTCGATATTGCGGGAAAATGAAGTATTCAACCGAATGGTTGCATTTGACGATAGACTCAGCTTAGTGGATAGCAAGTTAATCGGTTATTTTTGGCCATTGGTGAGCAGTATCATAATTGGACTGTTATTAATTTCTGGTGCAATCTTTAATTACAGCGGGACAAGTAACCAGTTCTCCGAGAGCGTTTTCCCGGTTAGAGCAGTTAATTGGTTATCCGAGCATCCCGCTATTGAACCCATATTTAATTATTTTCCCTGGGGCGGTTATTTGCTCTACCGCAGTTGGCCTGAGCAGCGAGTTTTTATCGATGGTCAAACAGATTTCTATGGGGAATCGCTGACACGTCAATATGAAAAGGTGATCACTTTAGCCAGTGGATGGCAAGCCGTGCTGGAAGAATACGATGTGAGCCGCGTGATCATGCCTTCCGATTCGGTTTTAGTTAAAGGATTAATGGCTCTGGACGGATGGGAGCTGGTTTACCAGGATGAGACCGCAGCAATATTAGATTCACGCCCTTGATTGCGCATTGGGTGTAAATAAAGATACAATTACGAGTAGGGTCCGGTTCAGGATATGCTTGACACTGCCAGATGAGGAGCAAGATATCCCTTGGACGAAGCAATCAAAATCTTCAAGAAAGGATAGTCCTGTAATTTCTCGCCCGGGAAATTTAAAATAATAATGGCTTCATTCTTCAATCGATTTTGGTACGTTACAGTGATCCTGGTAT
>JALHTN010000024.1 GCA_022865865.1 Anaerolineales bacterium | reverse complement strand
CCTGCGATCATTAATTTGTTTACCATAGGAGTGATCAATTTACGCCATGCCCTTTATAGTGCTTCGATCGCACCTTATCTCCAGAAACTCCCCAACCGCTGGAAGCTGGTATTGGCCTATTTGCTCACTGACGAGGCCTACGCCGTCACGATCATCCAATACCAGCAGGACGGCGACAACCGAAATAAACACTGGTTCTTCCTGGGCTCTGGGCTGACCCTATGGACAACCTGGCAGCTGAGTACTGCAGCTGGTATCTTCTTAGGTGCCACTGTACCTGCCAGCTGGTCCCTGGATTTCACTTTAGCATTAATCTTCATCGCCCTTGTCGTTCCAGCACTTAAAGATCGGGCGAGCTTGGGAGCTGCGCTTACTGCAGGTGTTGCAGCCGTCCTCCTTTTCAACCTGCCTTTGAAGACCGGACTGCTGATAGCCTCACTGATCGGCATTGTGGTGGGACTTGTGATTGAGGGACGATCATGATCATCTGGTTGACGATCATAGCAGCTGGTCTGCTCACCTACGCCACGCGGCTCTCCTCCATCTTGCTATACGGAAAGTTTGAGATGCCCATCCTGGTGGAGCGCGCCCTGCGATTTGTACCCGTGGCAGTCTTGACTGCTATTTTCTTCCCGGAGCTTTTAATCATCCAGGGTGATCTGATGCTGTCGTTCCGAAACCCACGTCTCCTGGCTGGTCTCTTGGCTATACTGGTCGCCTGGCGAACAAAAAATGTGATGTATACCATTGTGATCGGTATGCTCACCCTGTGGCTACTGCAGTTCATATTCAACTAGTCAAATTCAAGGAATATGCATTTAAACAAAGAAAATTATGATCAATAATTTTGATACTCCAAAACCACCTTTGCCTGAACCATTGAGCGGATCAGCCCTGGGATCATTTGCCCATCACACGGTCACCAAGCGTTTCCCAAAGATCGCCCGAGAAACGATTCAGGATAACGAGTTTCCTCCAGAAATAAACCAGCAAATTGAACAGTTGATCCAGGATATTCCATTCGCAAATCTGAGAGAGCTCAATGATCTTGCCGCACCAGATATTGAAGATTGGCAGAGATACCTGCACCCTTATCTGGGGGTAAACTGGCTGGAAGTGCCCTGGTTTGTCGCTGAGATGTACTTTTACCGGCGGATACTCGAAGCGATGGGTTTTCACCGAGCTGGTCCATTCCAGGGTTTTGATCCTTTCCACAAGCAAAAAGAGCGTGTGCTGCAATCAGCTTGGGGATCTACCAAAAACCTGGCTGATCTCCTGGAAAAACCGCACCATGCAATGCAAACGGGACCAGATAGTATGCGCGCCCTCCTCCAACAGCTGCTGGTGCTTAATGTGTGGGGAAACCAGGCTGATTTGAGCATGTGGTCCGCGGGAGAAAATCGCCCCGACCACCGGGGTTCTGATGACCAGCAAACCCATCTGCTGGTTAACGATGCCCAGCCGGTGGTTGAATATCTCTCATCAGGTGCTGGCCAGCTGCAGAGAGTGGATTTCATCCTGGATAATTATGGGCCGGAATTAATTCACGATATTGGATTGGCTGATTACCTGCTGAGCATGAACCTGGTTGCGAAAATTCGATTTCATGCCAAACCCGCCCCGCATTATGTTTCAGACGCCATGATTAAGGATGTTCATTCAACACTAGAATATTTGGCCACCCATCAAGAGCCACCTGTAAGGCAATTAGCGCATCGGATCAAGGGTCATATAGAAGATCAGCGCTTAGAGATTAAGGATGATTATTTCTGGACCTCACCCATCTATTTTTGGGATATGCCCGAGTATATACTTCAGGAACTCAGCGCCTCTGATCTCGTGATCTCCAAAGGGGATGCAAATTACCGCCGCCTTGCTGGAGATCTCAATTGGCAGCCCACAACACCTTTTCAGGATGTCGTGCGCTACTTTCCGACTTCGCTGCTAGCCCTGCGAGTGCTCAAAGCAGAGCTTGCATTGGGATTAACCCCACCACAGGTCAGCCAATTGGAAAGCCAGGACTCTGAATGGAAAACGGATGGCCAATGGGCAGTGATCCAGTTCAGCAAGAAGTGATGTTTTCCTGAATCCTGGCAGCCTGTCTCCCAAAATTGATTAATTCAAGCCAAAGAGATGCCTGGTATTCTGATATACCGCGCGGAAGACTGTCTGCAGCTCCTGGTATTGGGCATGAGCTTTCAAATTGGGTTCAGCCTGCACATCAACCTTCGCCCAATCCTGCGCACCTTGAACGACATCAAACAGCCCGATTCCAGCCCCAGCCAATAAGGCTGCACCATAAGCAGATTGCTCTTCGACAGCCACCTTTTCCACAGGCAGACCGAAGATATCTGCCACTAATTGCATCCAGAAACGGCTGCGAGCGCCGCCACCTGCCAACAAAACCCGCTCAGGCTGCAGACCATTTTCAACCAACAGCAAGTACATTTCGTAAAGGGAATAAACCACCCCCTCTAGAACAGCCCTGACAAGTTCTGCCCGACCGTGCCGGATGGTCAAACCAACGAAAGTCCCCCGCGCTTGTGAGTCCATTAATGGTGAGCGCTCACCTAACAAGTAGGGGGTAAAAATCAAGCCATCAGCGCCGATTCGTGCTTGCTCTGCCCAGGCTATCATCTGAGGAAAAGCCTCTGCAGTACGCATGTTAAAAATGCTATCCCGCAGCCAGCGCAGAGATTGGCCCGCCGCGAGGGTTGCGCCCATCAGGTACCACCCAGCCTGCTGCGAATCGGGTTCCAGGGCACTGCAGAAGGTATGCAGCCGCCCATGTCGATCGAATAAAAAACTTTTAGCGGGCGTGATTAATTGACCGCCGGTGCT
>JALHTN010000244.1 GCA_022865865.1 Anaerolineales bacterium | reverse complement strand
GCATCACTCCCGCAGGGGTTACCGCTGCTATCATGAACGGTATCATGCCAGTTGTAATTATGATCGACTGACACACCATCCCAACCACGATACTGGGTCTTCAGCGCCGGGTGATCCCAATCATAGCCTGTATCCTGGCCACCAATCGTGATCCCCTGGCCACGAAATCCAGCCGACCAGACCTCAGGCGCGTGAATTTTACTGATATTCCACTCAGGGGTATCAGCAGTTTGCAGCAAGTCCTCCCCGGGGTGGCTGCGCGGCTCAACCAGGCTAACTTGGTGATTGGCGAAAATGTGCTCGATATCATTGCGCTGAGCCATTGTGCGCAAAACGTCTGGACCGCCGCGCACCCAAATCATGTTCGCGACCCAAAATGGCTGAAAATCAACCTCCAGGTTGGAAAGTGATTGGAGAACTGGTCCCTGGCTGCGCCTGGCTGAGGAGATCAAGCGCTGGTATACATATTCCCCTTTTTCCTGCTTGGTTTGGAAAAACTTAGCTCCACTGAGGTCTGCTTGTTCCGAGAGATAGACGATAAACTCTGATTTCCCATCAAGTGTGGAGGTCAACAATTCTTGATCAACCTTCTCCTGCCAAGAACGAGCTGTCCCGCTTGAATACGCAGGTGTCGATCCAACCCCAAACACCAGCATCAAAATTAGGGAAAATATTAAGATTATTTTGCGCATAGCACCGCCGAAAATGACCAATTCTTATTTTTTATTCCGCTGGTATGACCTCACCTTTGAAGCGGTCACAACTTGATCAACAGCTTAAGTTCCGGCCAGATAAATGGCAGAGCGACCAGCCCACCAAGGACAAGAGAACCCAAACTTACCAGCAAATTAGAGAATGGCAGCTGCATTGATAAATAGACCACCAATGCAGCGGCTCCTGAACCAATAATGGCCCGCAATAAAGTCGAACCCACCTTGGTAATCCCAGGAAATCTGCGGTTTAGCAGGTACCAAAGCAGCAGTGCCTGAAGGGTGAAGGCTGCCGAGTTTGCCAGTGCGATTCCGGCGGCTCCGAGAGATCGTGCCCACCATATGGCTAAAAATGTAAAAATACCTGCCATTAAAGCCGATGCCCACAAAGGTGTTACGGCATCCTGCTGAGCATAGAAACCACGCCCGGCGATCTCCAGCATGGCATGACCGGTCAATCCAAGCAGGAAAGCGCGCGTGGTCCAGACCACCAATTCTGTTCCAGCCTGGTCAAAGCCAAGCAGCGTCACCAGCGGTTCAATGCCGAGGGCGACCAGCACTGCTACGGGCAAGGTCAGCGCCAGCATCACCCGCAGCCCCTGATTAAGAGAGCTGCTGAATATAGATTTCTCATCGCGTGCATACTGCTCCGATATGGTCGGCAGAAGGGCAGTACCGATGGAGGTACCGAGTAATGTCTCCGGAACCTGCATGAACAGCCAGCCAAAAACCAGTGCGGTAACAGATCCGGTCACCAAGCGGGAAGCAATGTTATCCGGGATATAGATCAGTACCATGTAAACAAAAAACATGCTGCCAATACGGGGAACCATCAACCGTAGAACTTTCCGTACACCCGGATGGCGCAGATTGATCGCTGCGACCCAGCGGAACTGGTAGCGTACCAATCCTGGTAACTGGACCAGCAAGAAGAGCACTGCGCCAATTACCGTACCGTAAGCGAGTCCATAGATTCCCAATCCAAAAGCGGGCAGGGTAATGGGTCCAATCTGGTATCCGGTGCTGGGAGCCAGGAAGATCGCCCCGATCAAGGTACCTACATCATACATGCTGCGCGCCAGCGCAGGGAGCAAGAAGTGCTGGTTGGCCTGCAATCCAGCGATCACCAAGCCGCTGATTGAAAACAACAGCGTGGCGATCAAGTTCAGACGCATCAGGCCAACGACTTGAGATTGTTGGTCCGGAGAAAACCCTGGTGCGATACCTAAATTCCCGCCCACCAATTGGGTTGCCAGCAGCGCCACCAGGATCGATACACCTAAAGTAACCAGAAACAACAAATTGGCTACCCTCGAGAACAAATCCCACATCTCAGGTCGCCCCTTCTGGTCCAGATACTCCGAGAGCACCGGGATGAAAGCGATGGCCAGAGCACCACCTGAGATCAATCCAAAAATCAGATCGGGCAGGTTATTGGCAGCATTGAAGACGTCCAGGCCCTCTGAAAGGCCAAATTGTCTCGCAATTAGCAGCTGGCGAAAAAATCCGAGCAGTTTCTCCAAACCAAAGAAAACAGCGATGATCAGGGCGGCTCGGGAGATGTGACTCATAAGGGTCGTTTTAGGATTCTAGAATCGATCGAGTAGAGTGAAATGTGTAAAGCTGTGTCTGATGAAGAGATTGTGAATAGAGAAAGTATAGCATGGAGCGGCTAAAACGACCAAATATTGCATCCCTTTTCCAGATATGGTACAATCTGCGCGCTTGGAAGGGTTTCCACCGAGTGCGGAGGGTGCCCTTCCTTCCCGGAGGGATGGCCGAGCGGACTATGGCGGTTGTCTTGAAAACAACTGTGGGTTCACGCCCACCGGGGGTTCGAATCCCTCTCCCTCCGCCTACTATCAGATTGTGAGTAGAATTGAATATCCTGGGGAGGTGCCAGAGTGGTTGATTGGGGCCGCCTGCTAAGCGGTTAACGGGGTCAAAACCTCGTTCGCGGGTTCGAATCCCGCCCTCCCCGCTTTATGAAACACCCGCTTACCAGCAGGTGTTTTTCGTTATTAATTTGAAGGATTTATCCCCCAGGATAGAACTCGTCTTGAACAAATTGGCGCAAATGACTGACTGGAACCCTGATCCTGGCAGAAGAGACCTGCAGGCGCTGATAAATTTGAAGACAGTAGTTGACGTGATCACGATACCCCTTCTCTAATGGAAAAGAATTAAGCGCAGGGATAACATCCGTATCAGGGTGCATTCCCTTGCTGGATAAAACTTCCTGGTAGAGGTGATGATGATCGCCATCCAAGTTGTCAATATCGACTTCGGGACGGGAATTCCAGCTCAGTAAATCTTCCTTAAATGGCAGACCAAGGCTTTCAAAAACCTGTTTGAAAATAATCAGTGGTTGGTTTCTGAAATCTTTTGCATCAACAATCATATATGGGATGCCTTTCTCTCTACAGTACTTAATTTGATCCGCGATCAGCTGCCAGCCTGTTTCCACTTGCAGAAAGAGCGGGTCATCACCAACTTCCATTTTCTTTGCCATTCTGGAGGCGATGTTTTGTCTTGGATCGCGGGTCAGGAAGATGACTGGTTTTTTGGTCAGGCTCATTAATAGCGGGAATTTCTCACCCACCTGG